>NZ_JBHYUU010000091.1:0-32705 GCF_042749955.1 Kitasatospora sp. NPDC059462
GGAGGAGGCCGCCGGCCCCGGGGAGGCCCCGGCCCCGGCCGAGCCGGCGGCGGAGGCGCCCGCCGGGCGCGGCCGCCCGCACCTGCGGCTCGCCACCGAGGCCGACGCGGCCCGGGCGGCCTCCGAGGGGACCGGGGCGGCCTCGGCCTCGGCCGTGGCGGAAGCCACCGAGCACGAGGAGTGGGTCGACGGCATGCGGGAGCGCGGCGCGGCCGGCCCGGACTCCTGGGAGCCGGTGCCCGTACCGCTGCCGACCTACGTGACCGCCCCGGTGGCGCCCCGGGTCAACCGCGGGCTCGACCTGTCGGCCCCCGGCACCTGGACCGCCGGCCGTCCGGCCGAGTCCCGGAAGACCCCGCTGTTCGACCAGTACGCCGAGCCGCCCGCTCCGGAACCCCGGCCCCGCGCCGCCAACGAGTAGCTTCGAGGCCCCCTCCCCGGGGGCCTCTTCGCTTCCCCGGGGCCGCCCCCACGGCCCCCACCAGGAGGGTGGTCACGGACCCCCTCCGAAAGGTGCTAGAGTTTCTTCTCGTTGGGGCTGTGGCGCAGTCCGGTAGCGCACCTCGTTCGCATCGAGGGGGTCAGGGGTTCGAATCCCCTCAGCTCCACCCAACGGAAGTCCCGCCCCATCGGTTGTTCGGGCGGGACTTCTGCGTTGTGGGGGTGCGTCGGCCGACGGGGGGTCAGGCCGGGCGGTGCGCGGGCCCTTGAGGGGGGCTGTGAGGCGGATCACGGGCGGGAACGGCGGAGGGCCGGCCCGGACGGTTCCGGGCCGGCCCTCGGCGGAGCGGACGGGTCAGGGCTGGCCGGAGCCCGCGTACGGGCCGGGCTGGGGAGCGCCGGACTGGGGCGGGACCGCGCCGTAGCGGGCCGGACGGCGGCCGCGCGGGTGCCGGGTGAGGGTGTAGCCCGCGACACCGGCCAGGGCGGCCAGGGCACCGCCGGCCAGGGTCCAGAACCAGCGGCTGTTCCAGCCGGTGTACCAGTGCTCCTCGGGCTCCTCGGGGGCCGCCGCCTTGGCGGTCGCGGCGCCGCCGCCGGCCGGCGGGACCAGCGGGGCCTTCAGCTCGCCGCCCTCCGGCTGGGCGTTGTCCTCGTCGCCCTTGGCGGCCACGTGGAGCCGCACCGAGGCGGGCAGGCCGAGGTCGGGCTGCGGGGCGTCGGCGACCGAGAGCCGGACGTAGTAGCTGCCCGGCAGCGGGTCGCCGGACCACGGCTCGGCCCAGGAGCGGACCTCGCGCAGGGTGCAGCTGAGCGCCAGCGAGCCGGTGGCCCTCTCGGCGGTCGCGGTCTGGACGCCGTCGGTGCACGCCTGCCGGCGGCGCAGCCCGTCGAACACCTCGACGCTCCAGGTCTGCGGCTCGTCGTGCCGGTCGGCGGACGGGGCGAGGGTGATCGCCAGGTCCACCCGGGCGGTCTGGCCCTCGGCGGCGCCGAACGCCCAGTAGAGGTAGTCGCCGGTGGAGACGGAGACCGCGGCGTCCTGGCCGGGGGCCAGGTTGACGGCGGTCAGGAACGAGGTGCCGGCCTTGTTCGCCGGGGCCGGGCTGCCGCTCGCGCTCGGCGAGGGGGAGGCGGCGGTGGCGGCCGGGGCCGTCAGGGCGAGCGCCGGCAACAGGGCCAGTGCGGCCGCGGCGGTGCGGAGGAAGGACGTACGCATGGTCAGTTCTCCTGCCAGACAGCGATGCGCCAGCGCGCGATCCAGCCGAACAGCAGGCCGGTCACCAGGCCGGCCAGGGTGAGCACGAGCAGCAGGATCCAGCCCCGGCCCAGGCCCATCGCCGGGCCGTCGGGGGCGGGGGAGGCGGCGGTCAGGTCGACCGTCAGCTCCAGCGGCAGGCCGGGGTCGGCCGCGACGCCGGCCTGCGGGGCCAGCGAGTTGGAGACCACCAGGCAGACGGTGGTCTCCGGCTTGCCGCTCGGCGAGGCGGACGCGGTGGCGGTGGCGGTGGCGTAGCCCTTGGAGTCGGCGGGGGACCAGCGCAGGCCGGTGGAGACGACGTCGGTGCGGCCGCTGCCGGCGTCGGTGCCGCGGACCAGCTCCTGGCCGGCGGTGCTGGTGGCCTGCAGCAGGACGCCGTAGTCACGGGCCACCGCGCGGTCCAGCGCGACGCTGACCGAGGCGCGCAGCTCCTGGCCGGACTTCACCGGGACGCGGTAGACGCGGTGCTCGGAGAACTTCTCGCGGTCGCTGTAGACGCCGGGGGCGAGGACCGGCGCGGACGCGCACGTGTCGGTGCCGGCGGTCTTGACCGGGGTGACCGCGTAGGTGTCGTTGGAGCGGTCGACCAGCTGCTTCACCTTCTCGGTGAGCTGCTCCTGGGTGCGCACGTCGGTGTAGGTGCCGCCGGTGGCGTTGGCGATGCAGAGCAGCTGCTGGCGGGTCTTGTCGTCGTGCGCCAGGCCGAGGGTGTCGACCACCAGGTGGATGCCCTGGGAGGCCAGCTCACGGGCCACGTCGCAGGGGTCGGGCGGGGTGCAGGTGTCCTCGCCGTCGGTGATCAGCACCACCCGGCGGGTGGTCTCGCCCTTGCCGAGGTCCTCGGCGGCGCCGCGCAGCGCCAGGCCGATCGGGGTGAAGCCGGTCGGCCGCAGGGTCGCGACGGCGGTCTTGGCCTCGGTCTTGTTGGTCCTCCCGACCGGGAAGAGCTGCTTGGTGTCCAGGCAGCCCTGGGCCTTGTCGTTGCCGGGGTAGGTGGCGCCCAGTGTGCGGATCCCGAACTCGGTCTCCGCCGGCAGGGCGTCGATGACGTCGTTCAGGGACTGCTGGGCCACCGAGATGCGGGTCTTGCCCTGGATGTCGGCCTCGCGCATGGAGCCGCTGACGTCCAGGACGAGGTCGACCCGGGGGGCTTCCTTGCCGGCGGCGCCGGCTGATGGTTCGTCGGCATGGGCGGGCAGACCGCTGAGCAGCGCCCCGCCCGCTATCGCCAGGGCGGCCAGCAGGCTGCCGAGCCTGGCCTTCGGTCGTCGTAGTCCGGTATTCACCCGCCGATCCTAGGGATCATCAGTTCGCCGTGGCCAACGTGCGGCGGTGCGCGAACGGGCATCACCACCGGCGCGAACTCACGGGCGCCGGTGGGTGATCCGGGGCGGGGAGGCGCCGGGGTGCGCCGGTCGCACGGCCGGCCGCCGACGGAGCGTCGGGCAATGCGGGACACACCGGGTGAAAAGTCGATTGATAGGGATTTGCTCGTTAGGGTGACGAACGGGGAGAGGGCGCCGCACCGGCGTCCACCCCGGCAGACACGTCCGCTTCAGGGGAAGGACCCGTCCGTGAGCAACCTCTTCGCGATCGCCTATCCGGATCTGGCCACCGCCCGGGTGGTGCGCGACGAAGCGGTCGCCCTGCAGAAGCAGCGGCTGATCGAGCTGGAGGACGCGGTCGTCGTCGAGCGCCGCGAGGACGGGAAGATCAAGCTGCACCAGCAGGTCAGCACCACCGGGGCCGGGGCGGCCTCGGGCGCCGTCTGGGGCGGGGTGATCGGCCTGCTGTTCTTCATGCCGCTGCTCGGTGCCGCGGTTGGCGGGGCGGCCGGGGCCGCGGTCGGCGCCACCACCGACATCGGGGTGGACGACGACTTCATGCGCCAGGTCGGGCAGCACCTCCAGCCGGGCACCGCCGCGGTGTTCCTGCTGGTCCGCAAGGCCACCGCGGACAAGGTCGTCCCGGCGCTGGCCCGTCACGGCGGCCGGATCATCCAGACCTCGCTCTCCGCCGAGGCCGAGGCCGACCTGATGGCGACCGTCGAGGCCTCCCGGACGCAGGCCCCGGCCTCCGCCTGACCCGCCCGCGACCCGTCGATCCGCCCGACCCCCGGATCCCGCCGGAACAGCCGCTCACACCGGGGCGGACGGGCCCGCGCCCGTCCGCCCCGGTGACCCCCCGGCGCCCCGGCACCCGTCCCGACGCCCCGCAGCCCCCGACTTCCTGGACGGTCCGTGGCGACACCCCCCGCCGTGACCGGAACCGCCGGCCGATCGCGCCGGACCGTGCCGGCCCGGCGCACCACCGAACTCGCGCTGGTCCTGGCCGCCGTGCTGACCGCGGTGCTCGGCTACGCCGCGGTGGGCCTGACCGTCGACGGCACGGTGCCCGCCGACGCGGGCCGGTACGGGGCCGCGCTCGGAGCGCTCGCGCTGCTGGCGCACGGCACGGTCCGCTGGAAGGCGCCGTACGCGGACCCGCTGCCGTTACCGATCGCGCTGCTGCTGAACGGCGTCGGACTGGTCGTCATCCACCGGCTGGACCGGGCCACCCCGGGCGACGCGGCGCCCGCCCAACTGCTCTGGTCCGCCCTCGGGATGGGGCTGTTCATCCTGGTGCTGCTCCTGCTGCGGGACCACAAGCGGCTGCAGCGGTACGCCCACGTCGGGGCGCTGGCGGCCCTCGTCCTGCTGGTGCTGCCGGTCTTCTTCCCCCCGGTGTACGGCTCGCGGATCTGGATCACCGTCGGGCCGTTCTCGCTCCAGCCGGGGGAGTTCGCGAAGGTCCTGCTGGCGGTGTTCTTCGCCGCCTACCTGGCCGTGCACCGGGACGCGCTGGCGCTCACCGGGCGGCGGGTGCGGCGGTTCCGGTTGCCGCCCGGGCGGGTGCTGGCGCCGGTCCTGGTGATCTGGGCGGCCTTCGTCGGGGTGCTGGTGCTGGAGACCGACCTCGGCACCTCGCTGCTCTTCTTCGGCCTCTTCGTGGTGATGCTGTACGTGGCCACCGCGCGCACCGGCTGGATCGTCATCGGGCTGTTCCTGGCCGCCGTGGCGGCGGTCGGCGTGGGGTGGCTCTCGCCGCACGTGCACAGCCGGGTCGCCGACTGGCTGGACCCGCTCGGCTCGATCGCCGAGGGGCACGGCGCCAACCAGATCGCCCAGTCGCTGTTCGCCTTCGCCTGGGGCGGCGAACTGGGCGCCGGGCTGGGCAACGGGCACTCGGCGCTGATCGGCTTCGCCGCCAAGTCCGACTTCATCCTCGCGACCATCGGCGAGGAACTGGGGCTGACCGGGCTGATCGCGGTGCTCCTGCTGTACGCGTTGCTGGTCTCGCGCGGCTTCCGGACCGGGATCGCGCTGCGCGACCCGTTCGGGCGGCTGCTGGCGATCGGGCTGGCGGCACTGGTCGGCCTCCAGGTGTTCGTGGTGGCGGGCGGGGTGCTGGACCTCATCCCGCTGACCGGGATGACCCTGCCGTTCGTCGCCCAGGGAGGTTCCTCGGTGGTGACCAACTGGATCATCGTGGCGCTGCTGGTGCGGATGAGCGACGCCGCCCGGCGGCCGGTCCCCGCCTCCGGGGAGCCGGGGTGAGCCGGCGGCGCGGGGGCGGGCGCGGGCGACCGGGGGACGGGGCCCCGGGGCGGCAGAGGCGGCAGGGGCTGCCGGGGATCGCCGTCACCGGGCGCCGGGCCGGCACCTTCTGCCTGCTGCTGATCGTGGCGCTCTGCGCCCAGGCCACCCGGGTGCAGGTGTTCCGGGCCGAGGAGCTCAACCACAACAGCGCCAACCAGCGGCTGGTCATCGAGCGGTACGCGCAGCCGCGCGGCGGCATCCGGGTGGGCGCCGGCACCGTCACCGGCTCCGAGGCCACCGGCGGGCGGTTCGACTTCAAGCGCACCTACACCGACGGGCCGCTGTTCGCCGCGGTCACCGGCTACTCCTCGCAGACCTACGGCAACAGCCAGCTGGAGGGCACCGAGGACGCGCTGCTCTCCGGCACCGACCCCCGGCTGTCGGGCTGGGCGGTGTGGGACGCGGTCGCCCGGCGGCGCAACCCCGGCGGGGACGTCCACACCACCATCGACCGGGCCGCCCAGGAGGCGGCGGTGCGCGGGCTCGGCGGCCGGAAGGGCGCGGTCGCCGCCATCGAGCCGGCCACCGGGCGGATCCTGGCACTGGCCTCCACCCCGTCCTACGACCCCGGGAGCTTCGCCGGCGCCTCGGCCGGCGACCAGGTGGCCTGGAACCGGCTGCAGACCGACCCCGACCAGCCGATGCTCAACCGGGCGCTGCGCCAGACCTACCCGCCCGGGTCGGCCTTCAAGGTGGTCACCGCGGCGGCGGCGCTGGAGAACGGGGTGGTCACCGACATCGAGGCGCCGACCGGCGCGCCGTACCCCTACGTGCTGCCGGGCACCGGTACGCCGCTGCCCAACGACACCCCGGCCTGCGACGAGCCCGGCCAGTCGCTGGACACCGCGATGACGCTCAGCTGCAACAGCGTGCTCGGCTACCTCGGGGTGCGGGTCGGCCTGGAGCGGATGGTCGCGACGGCGGAGGCGTTCGGCTTCAACGAGCCCCGGCTGGACACCCCGGTGCGGGCGGCCCGGTCCGTCTTCGACACCCGGATGGACGAGGCCCGGCTGGCGCTCTCCTCGATCGGCCAGTACGAGACCGCCGCCACCCCGCTGGTGATGGCGATGGTCGCCGCGGGGGTGGCCAACGGCGGCACCGTGATGCGCCCACAGCTCGTGGACCGGCTGACCAGGAGCGACGGCACCACCGTGCGGCTGATGCGGCCCGCCGTGTACCGCCAGGCCGTCGGTCCGGGCACCGCCGGGCAGGTGCGGCGGCTGATGACCGACGCGGTGGAGAACGGCACCGGGCGCGCCGCCCGGATCCCCGGCGCGGTGGTCGGCGGGAAGACCGGCACCGCCGAGCACGGGGTGGACAACAGCGGGACGCCGTACGCCTGGTTCATCGCCTGGGCGGCTCCGGCCGGCTCGGCCGCGGTGCCGCCGGTGGCGGTCGCCGTGGTGATCGCGGACGGCGGGGCGGCGGAGGTGACGGGCGGCGGGCTCGCGGCCCCGGTCGCCCGCGCGGTGATGCAGGCGGTGCTGACCGGGTGAGCGCCGCACCGGCCGCTCCGGACCGCGGTGCTAGCCGGTCGGGGGAAGATCCGCCGTCTGCGAAGTGTCCGGTTTGTGCCTGCTGGTGCGACGGTTCGTACAATGCGCGCGGCGGGACTGTTCGTTTGCGACACTGGTGTTTTCGCGGGGTACTGCCCATCTTTGTTCGGTTGGTCCCCCGATGACACCTTCGGTGTGTCGGGTGACCGGCCGCTCCAACCCTCCCCTGCCCAGAAAGACCCTCCGTTTTGGCCAGCAACACGCTCGGTGCCCGCCTGCTGAGGCGCAAGCCCGTCATCACCCTGATCGCCGAGAGCGAGGGCCGTGAGGGCCTGCCCGCCGGTGCGCCCGAGGAGGGCGGACGTTCCGGCATCCACCTGCGCCGTTCGATCGGGCTCTGGCAGCTGTCCGCGATCGGCATCGGTGCCACCATCGGCACCGGCATCTTCTTCGTACTGACCAGCGCCGTGCCCTCGGCCGGTCCGGCCGTCATCCTGTCGTTCGTGATCGCCGCGGTCACCGCCGGCCTCACCGCGCTCTGCTACGCCGAGATGGCCTCCGCCATCCCCGTCTCCGGGTCGTCCTACTCCTACGCCTACGCCACCCTCGGCGAGGGCGTCGCCTTCGCCGTCGGCATCTGCCTGCTGATGGAGTACGGCGTCTCGGCGTCCGCCATCGCGGTCAGCTGGGCCGAGTACCTCAACAAGTTCTTCGACCTGGCCTTCGGCTTCCAGCTGCCCGAGGCGCTCACCGGCGCGCCCGACGACACCCACTGGTTCAACCTGCCGGCGCTGCTGCTGGTCGCCATGGTCTGCTTCCTGCTGATCCGCGGCGTCAGCGAGTCGGTCCGGGTCAACGCGGCCATGGTGGCCGTGAAGCTGCTCATCCTGCTGCTCTTCGTCTGCGTCGCGCTGACCGGCTTCCGGTCCGGCAACCTGACCCCGTTCATGCCGCTGGGCATCGGCGGCGTGCAGGTCGCCGCCTCCAGCATCTTCTTCTCCTTCATCGGCCTGGACGCCGTGTCCACGGCCGGCGAGGAGGTCAAGAACCCCCGGCGCACCCTGCCGATGGCGATCATCATCTCGCTGGTGGTGGTCACCCTGCTCTACATCCTGGTGGCGCTGGCCGGCATCGGCGCCCAGCCCTGGCAGAAGTTCAAGGGCCAGGAGGCGGGCCTGGCCCAGATCCTCCAGGACATCACCGGGCAGAGCTGGCCGGCCCTGCTCTTCGCGATCGGCGCGATCGTCTCGATCTTCTCGATCACCCTGGTGGTCATCTACGGCCAGACCCGCATCCTGTACTCGATGGGCCGCGACGGCATGCTGCCCAAGCGCTTCGCCGAGCTCTCGCCGCGCTCCGGCACCCCGGTCTGGAACACCATCGTGGTCGGCCTCGGGGTCGGCACGCTGGCGGCCTTCGTCCCGCTGCGGGTGCTCGCCGACATCACCAGCCTGGGCACCCTGATCGCCTTCTCGGTGGTGTCGATCGGTGTGATCGTGCTGCGCCGCACCCAGCCCGACCTGCCGCGCGGCTTCAAGGTGCCGGGTTACCCGGTCGTCCCGGTGCTCAGCGTCGGTTTCTGCGCCTACCTGATCAAGGGCCTGCACGCGGACACCTTCGCGGCCGGCGGGATCGCCCTGGTGCTCGCGGTGGTGGTGTACTTCGGCTACAGCATCAAGCACTCCAAGCTGGAGCGGGCCGACCGGCAGGCCGAGTCCGGCAGCAGGGTCGGCTGAGCGCGGTGCGCCGCCGACGGGGCCGCCCGGGGGACCGCACCCCCGGGCGGCCCCGTCCGTACCGGTGCACACCGCTTGCGCCGACATGGCGACAGCGCACCGCCCCCGGCCATAACCTTCCACCATGGTGAGCACCCGCACGCCCGGCCACTCCCGCCCGCGCGGCCGCTTCACCGGCCGGGGCGCGACCCCGACGACCCCAGCCCAGGCCGTTCCCTCCCCCGCCCCCTCCTCCGTTCCCGCCGTTCCCGCCACCCGGCGCGGCCGGCTGCGCGGCGACCCGGCCCGCCGGCCGTTCCCCCACCAGCGGGGCGAGAACGGCCCGCCGCCCCCGCGCACCCGGCCGGATCCGGCCGGACTCGCCGCGCACCGCGGCGTCCAGCTGCTCGGCTGCCTGGTCGCCGCCGGCTGGGCGGCCGGCTTCCCGCTCGTCTCCGACCTGCCCAACCAGCGGCTGTGGGGCACCCTCGCCGCCCCCGCCTACCTGCTCGCCGGGCTGCTCTGCGTGGTCCTGCCACGGCGCCTCGCCGCCCGGGCCGCGGCGGCGGCCGCCCTGCTGGGCGCGGTGCTGGTGCCGCTGGTGGTCCTGGTGCTGCAAGGCCGCCACCAGTCCGAGGTGATGGTGGTCGAGCGCTCCGCGCACCTGCTGTTCAGCACCGGCAGCCCGTACCTGCCGCACCCGGTGGTGGTCACCGACTACAACCCGTATCTGCCGGCGATGTCGCTGTTCGGGGTGCCGCACACCCTCCTCGGCGAGGGCAGCGTCCTGGCGCGGCTGGCCGGGGACGCCCGGATCTGGTTCGCGCTGGCCTTCGTCGCCTGTCTGCTGGCGAGCTGGCGGCTGCTGCGTCCCACCCGGGACCGCGCGCCGCTGCTGCCGATGGCCGTGCTCACCGCCTCGCCGCTGGTCGCGCTGGCACTGGTCGGCGGCGGGGTGGACCTGCCGCTGATCGGGCTCTGCTGTCTGGCCATGGCGCTGGCCGAGCGGGACCGGACGATCGCCGCCGGGCTGGTGCTGGCCCTGGCCGGGACCCTGAAGTGGACGGTCTGGCCGGCGCTGCCGGTGGCCGTGCTGCTGCTCTGGCGGCTCTACGGGCGGCGCCCGGCCGCCCGGGCCGGACTGACCGCGCTCGGCGCGGCGTCCGCCGTCCTGGTGCCGTACGTCCTGGCGCGGACCGAGGAACTGCGCGAGCAGGTGGTGCGCTTCCCGCTCGGGCTGACCGCGGTGCAGACGCCGGCCGGCAGCCCGCTGCCCGGCAAGGTGCTGGCCGGGTTCGGGCCCACCGGGCACACCGCCTCACTGGTGCTGCTGACGGTCGGCGGGCTCGGGGTGACGGTCTGGCTGCTGGCCCGCCCGCCGGTCTCCGCGATCGCCGCCGCCGACCTGCTGGCCGCCGGGCTGGCGATCGCCTTCATGCTGGCGCCGGCCGGGCGGTTCGGGTACCTGGCGCTGCCGGCCGTGCTGGTGATCTGGCCCCGGCTGGCCGCCCGGCGGTGGAGCGCCCGCCCCCCGGCGCCGCCGTCCTGCCTGCTGACGCACCCCGGGCCCGCCCTGCCGACGAGACGGTAGGACGGGCCCGGGGCCGGTGTGCCGGGAAGCGTCAGCGGTTGCCGGCGGCCTTGATGATCGAGGCGACGGCGGGACCGGCGGCGTCCACGCCGTGACCGCCGCCCTCGACCTCGGCGGCGACCGCGAGGTTGCCCCGGTAGGCGGTGAACCAGCTGTTGGTGGTGGCGATGCCGGTGGCCTCGGCGGAGCCGGTCTTGGCGCCCGCGTTGTCGGAGATGCCGGCCATCACGTCCTTGGCGGTGCCGCCGGTGGCGGTGGCGGCCATCATCTGGCGCAGCTTGCCGGCGACGTCGGGGGTCATGTCCCGGGCAGCCTTCTGCTGCGGCAGCTCGGCGACCAGGATCGGCTGCTTGAAGCTGCCGCTCTGCACGGTGGCCGTGATCGAGGCGATGGCCAGCGGGTTCATCTGGACCTTGCCCTGGCCGATCGACTGCATGGCCTGCTCGTCCTTGTTGGTGCCGGCGTCCGGCACCACGGCGTCGAAGCTGGGCAGGCCGGTCTGCCAGTTCAGGCCGATGCCGTAGACGTCCTTGGCGGTGGTGGTCAGCGCGCCCGGCTTGAGGCTGGCCAGGCCCTGGTCGATGAAGGCGGTGTTGCAGGACTGCATGAAGTCCTGCTGCAGCGTGTTGTTCGGGAACGGGTCCGGGAACGAGTTCGGGAT
Source organism: Kitasatospora sp. NPDC059462 (assembly GCF_042749955.1). Lineage (NCBI taxonomy): Bacteria > Bacillati > Actinomycetota > Actinomycetes > Kitasatosporales > Streptomycetaceae > Kitasatospora > Kitasatospora sp. NPDC059462. The sequence goes on from NZ_JBHYUU010000091.1 coordinate 10,804, forward strand.
CTTCTTCGGGTTGCTGCTCAGGACCGGGCAGGGCACCGGGGTGTCCGGGTTGATCCCGGCCTCCAGCAGGGCGGTGGAGGTGAGGATCTTCAGCGTGGAACCCGGGGCGAGCTGGCCCTGGAAGGCCCGGTTCAGACCGGTGACCGGCGCGTTGGCGAAGGCCAGGACCTGGCCGGTGCTCGGCTCGATGGCGACGATCGAGCCCTTCTTGCCGCCCAGGTCGGTCATCGCCTTCTCGGCGGCGGCCTGCAGAGTGGCGTCGAGGGTCAGCTTGAACGGCTTCGGGGGTTTGGGGTCGACGATGGTGAACAGCCGGTCGGGAGTGCCGTTCTGGTCGGCCGGGTTGGTGATCACCACACCGGTGCCGTTGTCGCTCTGGTCCTTGTTCTGGTCCGCGAGCAGCTTGGCGACCTTGGCCTGCGCGGTGGCGATCAGCGGGGTGACCGAGGGGCTGTTCAGCGGCTTGTTGTTGCGGTCCACCACGTTGCCCGCCAGCGGGGGCAGCGGCTGCACGGAGATCGTCTCGCCCGCCGCCAGGTGCGGGTGGATCACCGACGGGGCCCAGTGCACGGCCGGGGTGTTGTCGCTCATCTTCACGACGCCGAGGAAGCCGTTGTAGTCCCAGACCCGGCTGGTGCCCTCGAACTCGGCGCGGGCCTTGAAGGTCATCAGCGTCCCGGTCGGGGCGGCCGGCGTGGCCGCGGCTGCGGGGTCGGTGGCGGTGGCGTCGCCCGGGGCGGCCGGGGTGGTGGCGGGGGCGGTGCTCTTGGCGGGGGAGGGGGTGCCGGTCGCCGAGGCGAAGGCCGCCGCGGTGGCCGGGCCGGCCGGCGCCAGGGTCAGCCCGCTCGGCTTCACCTGGTCCTGGAACGCGGTCAGCGCGGCGGTCGCGGCGGTCGGGTCGTCGGTCAGCGCCGCCGCCTTGGCGAGGTCGCCGGCCGCCCAGGCGTCCAGGAAGTCCTTCAGCCCGGCGGCGGCCTGCTCGGCGGTCGGGGGCTCGGCGACCACCGTGCGCTGCTTCTTGGCGGGTGCCTCGCCCTTGTCGTCCGAGCCGCCGACGAGGCTGTACGCCCCGTAGCCGCCGGCGGCGAGCATGGCGACGGCCACGCCGGTGATGAGGCCGGTCTTCGCGCCATTGCGCATGGTGATGTTCCCCCAAGGGTCAGGCGATCGGGCCGCAGCCGGAGGGAGGCCGGATGCGCGTTCGGAGCCCAGCCTAGGCAGCCGGGCTCCGTGCACCGACGAAGGGACCGGTTGTTGTGACGGTTCTGGTACGTGCCGCACACCACTCCGGTACAGTGCGCCGCCCCTGGCAGCGGCCCGTGCGCCGCCCCGGTGGCCGGGGCGGCGGCGCGGCCGTCAGATCCAGGTGCCGAACCACATCCGCCGGCGCCAGTCCTCCATCGGGATCGTCTCGCCGGTGTACAGGGGGTGGAAGAAGAGGAAGTTCCACATGATCAGCAGGACGATCAGCCCGCCCGCCGCGGCGCCGATGATCCGCCGGTCCCGGGAGGCCCCGGGGGGTCCGAGGACGGCGCCCACCAGCATGGTCACGGCGAGCACCAGGAACGGCACGAAGCAGACCGCGTAGAAGAGGAAGATCGTCCGCTGCTGGTAGGCGAACCAGGGCAGGTAGCCGGCGGCCAGACCGCAGAGCACCGCGCCGGCCCGCCAGTCGCGCCGGGCCGCCCACCGCCACAGGCAGTAGACCAGGGCGATCACGCCGGTCCACCAGAGCAGCGGGGTGCCGATGCCCAGCACCTCGCGGGCGCACTCGTTCACCGTGCAGCCGGCCGTCCCCTGCTTCGGGGACTCGTAGAAGAAGGAGACCGGCCGGCCGAGCACCAGCCAGCTCCACGGGTTGGACTGGTAGGTGTGCGGGTCGCTCAGGTGGGTGTGGAAGTCGTAGACCGTCGAGTGGTAGTGCCAGAGCGAGCGCAGGCCCTCCGGGATCCACGGGTAGTCGGTGGAGCGGCCGACCGCCCAGTCGCGGCCGTAGCCGCCCTGGTTCGGCACGTTGCTGCTGGCGAACCAGCCCCACCAGGAGGTGATGTAGACGACCACCGAGGTCACCACGATCGAGACGAAGGCGGGCACCGCGTCCCGGGCCAGCGTCCAGAGGTAGGGGCGGTCGGCACCGGCCAGCCGGCGCGAGCCCACGTCCCACAGCACGGTCAGCAGACCGAAGGCGGCCGCCACGTACAGGCCGCTCCACTTGGTCGCGCAGGTCAGGCCGACGCAGACGCCGGCCGCGATCCGGTACGGGCGCCAGCCCAGGTTCATCCGGCGGGCGAGGACCGGGTCCGGCCCGCCGTCGCCGTGCGCCGCGAGACGGGCGGCGATCCGGGCCCGGGTGTGGTCGCGGTCCAGCAGCAGGCAGCCGAAGGCGGCGAGGATCCAGAACATCACCACCAGGTCCAGCAGCGCGGACCGGCTCATCACGAAGTGCAGGCCGTCCACCGCGAGCAGCAGGCCCGCCACGCAGCCCAGCAGGGTCGAGCGGAACAGCCGCCGGGCGATCCGGGCCACCATCAGCACCGAGAGGGTGCCGAGCAGCGCCACCGCGAAGCGCCAGCCGAAGGGGTTCATCCCGAACAGCTGGATCCCGGCGCCGATGATCCACTTGCCGACCGGCGGGTGCACCACGTACGAGGGGTTGTTCCGGTACGGGACCGGCCCGCCGGCCATGATCTGCTCGTTGGCGCCGTCCGGCCAGCTGATCTCGTAGCCGCCGTGCCAGAGCGCGTAGGCGTCCTTGGCGTAGTACGTCTCGTCGAAGATGATCGCGTTCGGCGAGCCGAGGCCGCCGAACCGCAGGACCCCGGCGAACAGCGCCACCGCGAGCGGGCCGAGCCAGCCGGACCAGCGGACCAGCCAGGACCACAGCGGCTCCGGCAGGGACAGGCCCAGCCGGAGCAGCAGCGGGGAGGGCGGCACCCGCTTCGGGGTGACGCCCGGGCCGTCCGGCATCGGCGGGACCAGGCGCTCGGCCAGGGTCGCGGCCGGTGCCGGCGCGTAGCCGAAGCGGGTCAGACCGCGCAGCCAGGCGGGGCGCGGCGGGGGTATGGAGCCGTCGTCGGGCTCGCGGGGCTCGCCGGGCCCGGCATCGGGTCCGTCGGGCCCGCCGCCGCCGTCCGGGTCGCGGGGGCCGGGCAGGGCGGGTGACGGCTGGTCCGTCAGGACCGGCACGCCGACGTCACCCCGCGCGGTGTGGTCTGTACCAGTGGGCGTCTGCGCCGCCGTGTCGCCGTTCATCCGCCACATCGTAGGGGCGCATCGTGAGCCTGCGGAGGGTCCCTCCGAAGGTGCCCGAATCGTCACCAAAAGCGCCCGGCGGCCGGTTGCTGGAAGGATGGGGCCCGTGACAGGAGTACTGGTACTGGCAGGAACCCCCATCGGCGACGTCGCGGACGCCCCGCCCCGGCTGCTCACCGAGCTGGCCACCGCGGACGTCATCGCGGCGGAGGACACCCGGCGGCTGCGCCGGCTCACCCAGGCGCTCGGGGTGACCCCGGCCGGGCGGGTGCTCTCCTACTTCGAGGGCAACGAGGTCGGGCGCACCCCCGAACTGGTCGAGGCGCTGCTCGGCGGCGCCCGGGTGCTGCTGGTGACCGACGCCGGGATGCCGTCGGTCTCCGACCCCGGCTACCGGCTGGTGGCCGCCGCGGTCGCCGCCGGGATCAAGGTGACGGCGGTGCCCGGCCCGTCCGCGGTGCTGACCGCGCTGGCGCTGTCCGGGCTGCCGGTGGACCGGTTCACCTTCGAGGGCTTCCTGCCGCGCAAGAGCGGCGACCGCTCCCGGCAGCTGGCCTCGATCGCCGCCGAGCCGCGCACCATGGTCTTCTTCGAGGCCCCGCACCGGATCGCCGAGGCACTGGCCGCGATGGCGGAGGCGTTCGGCCCCGAGCGGCCCGCCGCCGTCTGCCGCGAGCTGACCAAGACCTACGAGGAGGTCCGGCGCGGACCGCTCGGCGAACTGGCGGCCTGGGCGGCCGAGGGCGTCAAGGGCGAGATCACCGTGGTCGTGGCGGGCGCGCCGCCGGCCGCGCCGCAGGAGCTGACGCCGGCCGAGCTGGCCCGGCTGGTGGCCGTCCGGGAGGAGGCCGGGGAGCGCCGCAAGGAGGCGATCGCGGCGGTCGCGTCCGAACTGTCGTTGCCCAAGCGGGAGGTGTTCGACGCGGTCGTCGCGGCCAAGAACGCGGCCGCGGCCGGCCCCGGCCGGGCGGCCGGCGAACCGTCCTGAAGTGCCCGCGACAAGCCGCTGAGCTGCGGGTACGTACCGTTCGCCGACGATGTGCCGCTCGGCTCGCGGGCGCGTACCGTGGAGAGAAGGCCCCGGGTCAAACACCCGTCGAGCTGAAGCTTCGGTCGAGGTTCCCGGACAGGACCCACCCTTTCGTATAGGGATTCCCAACCTGCCTCCAAGTCTTCACAAGACGGGCATCCCCCGGGGTGTTCCGGGCATTTCCTGGGATGGAAAGACCCAGCCGGGCGAGCGCCCGGCGGGCGCTGGGAGACGGCTATGAGCGAGACGATCGGTAGCCCCCGCGGTGGCAACGCCCTGAGCGACCCCGGCCCGAGCGGCACCGGCCCGAGCGGTCGGACGCACACTCCCGTCGAGACCGTCCGGGAGGCCTACTCCTTCGCGTGCCTGAGCTGCGGGTACGGCTGGGAGCAGGCGTACGACATCGAGCACCACGTGGCCCGGGACGGGCACGTGGTCGTCGAGTACCACGCCAACGGAGTCCGGGTGCCGTCGCCGCTGCTGAAGCCGACCTGCCCGGGCTGCGGCGGCCACACCGTGCGGATCATGCGCGAGGGCCGGGTGGGCGCCGCCGACCAGCCCTGGCAGCACGCCCCCGGGTTCGCCGCGCACGCCGAGCCGGCCGGCGGGCGGGCCGCGGGGACGGCCGGTCCGGCGCGGACCGCCCCGGCGGGCGGGCGCTGGGCGCGGTTCTGGGCGCGGATGCGGGGCTGAGGTCCGGGATCCGGCGGCGGGCCGGGACGGCGGTCCGGGCGGCCCCCGGGCCGCCGTCCCGCGCCCGGCCGTCCGGGGCCGTGCGCGGGCCCGACTAAGCTTGCGGACCATGGCGGCCACTGCAGAGCACAGCACCACCGGGGGCACCACCCCCGCGTACTACGTCACCACCCCGATCTACTACGTCAACGATCGTCCCCACCTCGGCCACGCGTACACCACCGTGGCGGGCGACGTGCTGACCCGCTGGCACCGCCAGCGCGGCGAGAAGGTCTGGTACCTGACCGGCACCGACGAGCACGGTCAGAAGATCCTGCGCACCGCCGAGGCCAACGGCGTCACCCCGCAGGAGTGGTGCGACAAGCTGGTCGAGGAGGCCTGGAAGCCGCTCTGGCAGCATCTGGAGATCGCCAACGACGACTTCATCCGCACCACCCAGGAGCGGCACACCGCCCGGGTGCAGGAGTTCGTCCAGGACCTGTACGACAAGGGCGAGATCTACAAGGGCGGCTACTCCGGCCCGTACTGCGTCGGCTGCGAGGAGTACAAGCTCCCCGCCGAACTGCTCGACGGCGCCACCGAGGGCGAGAAGCTCTGCCCGATCCACAAGAAGCCGGTCGAGTGGCTGGAGGAGGAGAACTACTTCTTCCGGCTCTCCGCGTACGGCCCGAAGCTGCTGGAGTTCTACGCCGACAACCCCGGCTTCATCGCCCCCGAGTCGGCCCGCAACGAGGTGCTGCGCTTCGTCGAGCAGGGGCTGCAGGACCTCTCCATCTCCCGCTCCACCTTCAACTGGGGCGTCCCGCTGCCCTGGGACGAGAAGCACGTCCTGTACGTGTGGGTGGACGCGCTGCAGAACTACATCACCGCGGCCGGCTACGGCGCCGACCCGGAGCGCTTCGCCGAACTGTGGCCGGCCTCGGTGCACCTCGTCGGCAAGGACATCCTCCGCTTCCACGCGGTGATCTGGCCCGCGATGCTGATGGCCGCGGGCCTGCCGCTGCCGAAGCGGGTCGTCGCCAACGGCTGGCTGATGGTCGGCGGCGAGAAGATGTCGAAGTCCAACCTGACCGGCATCGCCCCCACCGACCTGACCTCGCACTTCGGCGTGGACGCGTACCGCTACTACTTCCTGCGGGCGATCCCGTTCGGCACCGACGGCTCGTTCTCCTGGGAGGACTTCACCGCCCGGTACACCTCCGAGCTGGCCAACGACTTCGGCAACCTCGCCTCCCGGGTGGCGGCCATGGTCGGCAAGTACTTCGACGGCGCGCTGCCGGCCGCGGCGGCGCCTGGCGAGGCCGAGCGGGCCGTCGCGGAGGGCCTCGCGGCGGCGGTCGGGACCGCCGACCGCAAGATCGGCGAGGAGCTGGACTTCGCGGGCGGCATCGCGGCCGTCTTCGACTTCGTCAAGCAGGTCAACGGCTACCTCACCGAGCAGGAGCCGTGGAAGGTCGCCAAGGACGACTCGGCCGAGGGCCGGGACCGGCTGGCGACCATCCTCTACACCGCCGCCGAGTCGCTGCGGGCCACCGCCGTGCTGCTCAACCCGGTGATGCCGAGCACCGCCGAGAAGCTCTGGGTCTCGCTCGGCGCCGAGGCGGGTCTGGGCCCGCTGGCCGCGCAGACCGTCGCCGAGGCCGCGCAGTGGGGCCGGCTGCCCGCCGGTGCCACCGTCACCAAGGGCGAGATCCTCTTCCCCCGCCTGGAGGAGAAGCCGGCCGCCTGAGGCCGGAGCAGGACGCCCCCGCCCCGGGGCGCGAACACCGTGGCGGGACGACCGAACGCCGCGGCGGGACGACCGAACACCGTGGCGGGACGACAGAACGCCGGAGAAGGACGACTGATGCCGAAGAAGGACGACGACCGGTCCACCCCGCCGCCGCTGCCCGCCCCGCTGGCGGTGGCGGTCGCCGACTCGCACACCCATCTGGACATGCAGTCCGGCACGCCCGAGGAGGGCCTGGCCAAGGCCGCCTCGGTCGGGGTGACCACCGTCGTCCAGGTCGGCTGCGACGTGCCGGGCTCGCGCTGGGCCGCCGACCTGGCGGCCCGGTTCGAGCAGGTGCACGCCGCCGTCGCCCTGCATCCCAACGAGGCGCCGCGGATCTTCCTCGGCGACCCCGACGGCTGGTCCGGGCAGCGGCGGGAGCCCGGCGGTCAGGCCGCGCTGGACGCGGCGCTCGCCGAGATCGACGCGCTCGCGGCGCTGCCGCAGGTCCGCGCCGTCGGCGAGACCGGCCTCGACTACTTCCGCACCGGGCCGGAGGGCGTGGAGATCCAGAAGGAGTCGTTCCGCCGCCACATCGCGATGGCCAAGCGGCACGGCAAGGCCCTGGTGATCCACGACCGGGACGCCCACGAGGACGTCATCGCCGTCCTGCTGGAGGAGGGCGCCCCCGAGCGGACCGTCTTCCACTGCTACTCCGGCGACGCCGGGATGGCCAAGGTCTGCGCCGAGCACGGCTGGTACCTCTCCTTCGCCGGCCCGGTCACCTTCAAGGCCAACCAGCCGCTGCGCGACGCCCTGGCGGTCACCCCGCTCGACCGGGTCCTGGTCGAGACCGACGCCCCCTTCCTCACCCCGCACCCCTACCGAGGCCGCCCCAACGCCCCCTACCTGATCCCGGTCACGGTGCGCTCGATGGCGGACACCCTGGGCCTGTCCGAGGACGAGCTGGCCGGCGCCGTCGCGGAGAACACGGCCCGGGCGTTCGGGTACTGACTGATCCGGTCGAACGGATGTCGGGTTCCGGAGGAACGATTCGGCACTCGTGACGGCTCCCTAGGCTGGCTAGCATGAGTGCAGTGAGGGAGGTGGCCATGACCGCCATGCCGATCGACGGACCCGTCGAGGATCATCACGACTCGTCGCACCCGCTGTCCCAGCTGCGGACGTACGAGCAGGTCAAGAACCTCGACCTGCCGTTCGATTGGGATCTTGTGGACGGAGTCATCGTGGTCCGGGGGCAGACGAATCAGTGGCACGACCAGGTGCGGGACCGGCTCTTCATGGCCCTGTTCAACGCGCGGGTCGCGCCTTACGCGGCGAACGTCGAGCGCTGCGTACTGCTGGACGAGGACAACACCACCAAGCCGGACGTCGTGGTGTTCGACAAGACCGGCATCGACGTCTTCGAGCTGGAGTGCCTCCCGCCCGAGGCCGTGGTCCTCACCGTGGAGGTCGTCTCGCACGGGACCCGGGCCAACGACCGCTTCCGCAAGCCCGGGCAGTACGCCGACAAGGGCATCCCGTACTACTGGCGGGTCGAGCGGGGCGTCGACGACCTCCCGATCGTCCACGAGTTCCACCGGGACGAGGAGAAGGGCGTCTACCTGCCGGTCGCCCAGCACGAGGGCGTGCTGCGGACGGCCGTCCCCTACCCCGTGGAGATCGACCTCGCGGCGGTCGTCGAGCTGTGAGGGGGCCGCGCGCCCGTATCCTTGGCGGGTGAGCACCACCGATCCCACCTCTGACAGTCACCTGCTGGGCGCCGCGGACATCCGGGCGCTGGCGGACGCGTTCGGCGTGAAGCCGACCAAGCAGCGCGGGCAGAACTTCGTCATCGACGGCAACACCGTGCGGCGGATCGTCCGGGCCGCGGAGGTGACCGGCGAGGACGCGGTGGTCGAGGTCGGGCCCGGGCTCGGGTCGCTGACGCTCGCGCTGCTGGAGACCGCCCGGCACGTCACCGCCGTGGAGATCGACCCGGTGCTGGCGCGGCACCTGCCGGACACCGTCGCCGCCCGGATGCCCGGCAGGGCCGACGCGTTCGACCTGGTGTTCAGCGACGCCATGCTGGTCACCGAACTGCCCGGGCCGGCGCCGACCGCGCTGGTCGCCAACCTGCCGTACAACGTGGCCGTGCCGGTGCTGCTGCACATGCTCGCCACCTTCCCCAGCATCGAACGCACCCTGGTCATGGTGCAGAGCGAGGTCGCCGACCGGCTCGCCGCCAAGCCGGGCAACAAGGTCTACGGCGTCCCCTCGGTCAAGGCCAACTGGTACGCCGACGTGAAGCGGGCCGGGGCCATCGGCCGCAACGTCTTCTGGCCCGCCCCCAACGTCGACTCCGGGCTGGTCTCGCTGATCCGCCGCGAGCCGCCGAAGACCACCGCGAGTCGCGCGGAGGTGTTCGCGGTCGTCGACGCCGCGTTCGCCCAGCGCCGCAAGACCCTGCGGGCCGCGCTGGCCGGCTGGGCCGGCTCCGCCGCCGGGGCCGAGCAGGCGCTCGCCGCCGCCGGGATCGACCACAAGCTGCGCGGTGAGATGCTCACCGTCGAGCAGTTCGCCGCCATCGCCGAGCACAAGCCGGAGTGAGGGTCTTCCAGTGAGCGTCACGGTCCGCGTACCCGCCAAGGTCAACGTCCAGCTCGGGGTCGGCGGACTGCGCGCCGACGGCTTCCACGACCTGGCCAACGTCTTCTTCGCGGTCGCCCTCGGCGACGAGGTGACGGCGACGGCGGGCGAGCCCGGCACGGGCGTCACCCTCAGCTGCACCGGACCGGACGCCGACGCCGTCCCGCTGGACGACAGCAACCTCGCCGCCCGCGCCGCCCGGCTGCTCGCCGACCGCCACGGCCTCGCCGCGCCCGACGTCCGGCTGCACATCGCCAAGGCCATCCCGGTGGCCGGCGGCATGGCCGGCGGCAGTGCCGACGGTGCGGCGGCGCTGGTCGCCTGCGACGCCCTGTGGGGCCTCGGCACGCCGTTCGAGGTGCTGCTGGAGCTGGCCGCCGAACTCGGCTCGGACGTGCCGTTCGCCCTGGTCGGCGGCGTCGCCCTGGGCCGCGGCCGGGGCGAGATCCTGGAGCCGCTGCCCGTCACCGGCAGCTACCACTGGGTCTTCGCGGTCGCCGACGGCGGCCTGTCCACCCCCGCCGTCTTCCGCGAGTGCGACCGCCTGCGCGAGGAGGCCGGTACCGGCTCCGGCGACACCGAGGTGCCCACCCCCGACGCCGACCCCGCCCTGCTCGCCGCCCTCGCCGGCGGCGACGCCGTCGCGCTGGCCGCCGCGCTCGCCAACGACCTCCAGCCGGCCGCCCTGTCGCTGCGCCCCGCCCTCGCCGACACCCTGCGGGCCGGCAGCGAGGCCGGTGCGCTCGGGGCACTGGTCTCCGGCTCCGGGCCGACCTGCGCCTTCCTGGCCAAGGACGCCGAGGACGCCCGGGCCGTCGCCGCCGCGCTGCGCGCCTCCGGCAGCTGCCGGACCGCGCACGCGACCCACGGCCCGGTGCCCGGCGCCGCGGTGGTCGTGGAGGCGTGACGGGCGGTCGAGCGGGCGGGGACCCGGGGCGGGCCGACTAGGCTGGGAGGCTCCGGGCTCCGCCCGAGCCCGGACCGTCGAACCCAGGAGCGAAGCACACGTGGCCGTCAACCTCGCCACCATCGAGTCCGTCACGAAGGTCTACGGCACCCGGGCCCTTCTGGACGGGGTCAGCCTCGGCGTCAGCGAGGGCGACCGGATCGGCGTCGTCGGACGCAACGGCGACGGCAAGACCACCCTCATCCGGATGCTCGCCAAGCTGGAGGAGGCCGACGGCGGCCGGATCACCTGGTCCGGCGGCCTCCAGCTGGCCGTCCTCACCCAGCACGACTCGCTGGACCCGGCCGCCACCATCCGGCACGAGGTCATTGCCGACCGCGCCGACCACGAGTGGCTCGGCGACGCCCGCATCCGCGACATCATCGAGGGTCTGTTCGGCGGCCTCGACCTGCCCGGGTTCCCCGACGGCCTGGACACCGTCATCGGCCCGCTCTCCGGCGGCGAGCGCCGCCGGATCGCGCTCGCCAAGCTGCTGCTCGGCTCGCCGGACCTCATCGTCCTCGACGAGCCCACCAACCACCTGGACGTCGAGGGCATCGCCTGGCTCGCCCGGCACCTCCAGAACCGCCGCTCCGCCCTGGTCTGCGTCACCCACGACCGCTGGTTCCTCGACCAGGTCTGCACCCGGATGTGGGACGTCCAGCACGGCTCCGTCCACGAGTACGAGGGCGGCTACTCCGACTACGTCTTCGCGCGCGCCGAGCGCTCCCGGATCGAGGCCGTCGAGGAGCAGAAGCGCCAGAACCTCGCCCGCAAGGAGCTCGCCTGGCTGCGCCGCGGCGCCCCCGCCCGCACCTCCAAGCCCCGCTACCGGATCGAGGCCGCCAACGCGCTGATCGCCGACGTCCCCGAGCCGCGCGACAAGAGCGAGCTGATGAAGTTCGCCAACGCCCGCCTCGGGCGGACCGTCTTCGACCTGGAGGGCGTGACGGTCAAGGCCGGCCCGAAGCTGCTGCTGGAGAACCTCAGCTGGCAGCTCGGCCCCGGCGACCGGATCGGCCTGCTCGGCGTCAACGGCGCCGGAAAGACCTCGCTGCTGCGGGCGATGCGCGACGCGTACGCCTCCGAGGGCGACGTCCAGCCGACCTCCGGGGTCATCAAGGTCGGCAAGACCGTGCGGCTCGCGTACCTCTCCCAGGAGGTGGCCGAGCTGGACCCGGCCACCCGGGTGCTCCAGGCCGTCGAGCAGGTCCGCTCGCGGGTCGACCTCGGCAAGGGCCGGGAGATGAGCGCCGGCCAGCTCTGCGAGCAGTTCGGCTTCGGCAAGGACAAGCAGTGGACGCCGGTCGGCGACCTCTCCGGCGGCGAGCGGCGGCGGCTCCAGCTGCTCCGGCTGCTGATGGACGAGCCCAACGTGCTGTTCCTCGACGAGCCCACCAACGACCTCGACATCGAGACGCTCAACCAGCTGGAGGACCTGCTCGACGGCTGGCCCGGCTCGATGGTCGTCATCAGCCACGACCGCTTCTTCATCGAGCGGACCACGGACGTGACGTACGCGCTGCTCGGTGACCGGCGGATGCGGATGCTGCCGAACGGCGTCGACGAGTACCTGGAGCGGCGGACCGCGATGGCCGCCGCCGCGGCCGCCGCTGCTTCGGCCGCGGCCGCCGTCTCCGGTGCCTCCGCGCCGGCGGCCGGTGCCGAGGCGCCCGCGCTGTCCGGCGGGGACCTGCGGGCGGCCAAGAAGGAGCTGCAGAAGCTGGAGCGGCAGATCGCCAAGCTGGACGAGAAGGAGTCCAAGCTGCACGCCCAGCTCGCCGAGCACGCCGCCGACTTCTCCAAGGTCGCCGAGCTGGACGCCCAGCTGCGGGCGGTCCGGGAGGAGAAGGAGGAGCTGGAGATGAGCTGGCTGGAGCTGGCCGAGCAGGTCTGAGCCCGGCTCAGGAGCCGTCGGCCAGCAGCGCGTCCAGCTCGTCCGCCGCGCGGCCCAGCGCACTGCGCGCCGGGTCGTGCGGGCGGGTCGGACGCGCCGCCGCCCCGGTCGGCGGACGGTGCGCGCGGGCCGCGGCCGTCAGCGCGTCCAGCGCCCGGCCGACCCGCTCCACCTCCACCGGGTCCGGCACCCGGCCGCCGTACCGCCGCTGCGCGGCGAACGCCGCCACCGCGCCGCTCAGCCGCTCCAGGGCGGCGGTCGCGGGCAGCCACTCGGCGGCCGGGCGCCCGGCCGGGGGCGGCTCGGCGAGCGCCCGCTCCACCTCGGCCCGGGCGTCGGCCAGCGCGCGGTAGGCGGTGCGGCGCAGCCACACCTCGGCGTGGTGGCGGTCGTCGTGCGGTGCGGCGTGCGGTGCGGCGTCCGGGGGCGCTCCGTTCTGGTGCGAGCCGTCCTGGCGCGAGCCGTCCGGCCGGGCGACCGAGCCCAGGTAGGCCTTGAGCGCCGTCGTCGCGGCCACCAGACGCGGCTCGATCCGGTGCCGGGGCCGCTCGGGCCACAGCAGGTAGCCGAGCAGCAGCACGATCGCGCTGGCCAGCGCGGTGTCCAGCACCCGGGGCCAGAACCCGGCCGCCCCGTCCTGCCCGCCCAGTTGCAGCAGGACCAGCGCCATCGGCGTCATGACGACCGTGTTCAGCCCGTAGTGCGCCGCCGTGGCGTACGGCAGCAGGGCCACGCACAGCGCGGCGATCGCCACCAGCGCCCACGGACCGGGCGCCGGCGCCAGCACCGCCGCCGTCACCGCCACCCCCAGCACCGTCCCGACCGAACGGCTCACCGCGCGCAGGAACACCGAGCCGAGGTCCGGCTTCAGCACGAAGGCGATCGTCATCGGCACCCAGTAGCTCCTGCTCAGCGGCATCGCGGCCGTCACCGCCGCACCGGCCGCCACGCACAGCGCGAGCCGCGCCCCGTACCGCGCGGCGGCGGGCGACACCAGCCGCACCCGCAGCCACCACGGCTCCGGCGGCGGCACCGGCGCCGTGCCGGGCGCCGCCGTCCGGCCCGCCACCGTGCCGGCGGCCGCGCGCAGCGCCGCGTCCAGCGCCCGCCGGGACGGCGTGTCCGGCGCCCAGCCGGGCACCGCCACCTCGCCGCCACCGCGCTCCACCGCCCGGGCCAGCCGGCCCGGGACGGCGGCGACCTCGGGCGGCACCGGGCGCCGGGCCCAGAGCAGACCGGTGGCGGCCTCGGTCGCGGCGAGCGCGGCCCGGTACATCTCCTGGCCGGGGTGGGGATGGTGGGTGGGCGGAAGCACGTCCTGCAGCTGGTTCAGACGGTCGGTCAGGAGCCGGCGGGAGGCCGCGCCGCGCGGCGTCCCCAGATCGGCGAGCATCCGGCCGAGCGCGTCGTACGCGGCGGCGAGCGCCCGGGTGACGGGGTCGGCCGCGGGGGGCCTGCGCCGGCGCGGCGGCGGACCGAGCAGCAGGACGAGCGCGGCACCCGCGGCCATCATCGGAGCCCCCGCCCACCACGGGTGCGGCAGCGGCATACCGCTGCCGAGTGCGGCGGAGACGAGCAGCAGCAGCCCCGCCGCGGAACCCCGCGGCCCCGTCGCGCTCAACGCCCCCGAGACGAACGCCGTCACGGTCAGTGCCGCGCCCAGCGCGGGACCGCCGGCCCCGCCGTGCTGCAACGCGCTGCCCACCAGCATCCCCAGCGCCGAGGCGCCCACGGCGGTGACGATCCGTCGGGCCCGCAGCCGCACCGGCTCGACCCGGTCGTTCATCGTGGCGTGCATCGCGCCGAGCCCGGCGAACACTCCCAGGTCCACCCGGTGCGTCAGCACTCAGGCGGCCAGCGCCAGCGCCATGCCGATCGCGGCCCGCACCATCGGCGCGACCGGTGCCACCGGCCTCGCCGGACGCGCGGCCCGCGCCCACCAGGGGGCGTCTGCGGCGGTGTTGCGGCTCACGTGGGCCATCCGATCCGCGGCGGGGCCGCCGGGCCGGGCCGGTGCTGGACCGGGCGGGCAGGGGCGGCCGGGGTCGCTGCTGTGCGACGCTGCGCGGCAGATGAGGACGCGTCCGGGGTGACCGGACCCGGCCAGTCTAACGGCGTCCACCGGACCGGACGTGTCAAGTTCGTACCGATCGCGTACGGGCGGGCCATGGGCCCTGCCGGTCCGACGGGGGCGGTGGCTACGATGAACGAGGCGCCACCCGTCCCGAGGCGTGGACGGTGCGGGGCCGCAGGGTTGAGTAGTTGACGTTGTGTCGCGGTGCGGCGACCTGCGGGGGCGCGCCGCGCACGGGGGAGAGGTGGATTGCTGTGCCAGGCGAGGCTGGACCGGGCGGCGCGGGCTGGGCCGACGGCCCCAACGGTGAAGTGAAGCCGTGGACGCTCGACAACAGTTGGGTCGGTCGCGTGGTCGGCCAGGTCCAGGTCGACGTCAGCGCCACCGCACTGGTGGCGGCGTTCGGCTCCAAGGACGTCAAGATCGAGCTCGACACGCTGACCACGTTCAAGAAGAAGGTGGACGCGCTCCTGGCCTCGCTGGAGGGCTCGGAGGCGGCTCAGCACAAGATCAAGGAACAGAAGCTGACCGCGGGCAACCTCGGCACCGGCTTCCACGAGTCCACGGACCTGATGGCGGCGTACGACCGGACCCATGCGGCGATCTCGCAGCTCTCGAAGGCGTTCGCGGAGCAGATCGACAAGATGAGCCAGGCGGTCGCCCAGACGGCGGGCAGCTACGGCAGCAACGAGGAGCACCAGACGACGGCGGTCAACGCGGTCGCGAAGAACGCGGACACCTACACCCCGGCCGCCGGGCCCAACGGGCCGGCGGCGAAGAGCGGTGACTACTGATGGCGCGCGGGTGCGCGGGATCGACCGGAACAGGGGGTAACTGATGGCGGGCGGAACGAACTTCGAGGGCATTAACCATCCGCAGCTCAAGTCGATGGTCGTCGGCAGCGATCCGGCGAAGGTGACCAGCCGTGGCAACCAGCTGAAGGACGCCGGGCGGGTGCTGGACGACCTCAGCCGGGCGCTGGCCGCGCACGTCGGGCAGATCCAGTGGGAGGGGCCGGCGGCCGAGAACTTCAAGGCCTGGGCCGGCAACCTGAACAAGTCGGCCTCGATGATCAGCGAGTACTCCAAGGGCGCCGGTGACGCGATGGTCCAGGCCGGTGAGGCCCTGGGCAGTGCCAAGACCGGTGTGCCGGAGGTGCCGACCAAGGACATCGACGTGGTCAAGCGGCACGTCACGCAGCCGTGTCTGAAGCCTTCACCGCTGAGCATCGCCGGCATCGGCAATCCGACGGCGACGACCGACGCGATCATGAAGAAGGAGGACCCGACCTGGGTCTCCTACGCGGAGGCCGCGGCGGCGCAGAAGCGGGTGGACACCGCGCACCAGGAAGCCATCCACCAGATGGAGAAGCTGGGGCAGGCGTACGAGGCGGCGACCGCCAAGCTGAACGGGCTCAAGTTGCCCGAGCTGCCGGGCACCCCCGGCGACGGCCCGAAGGCGGTCGACGGTGGAACCGAGGTTCCGGTCGGGCCGGGTGGTCGATCCTACGGCTCCGGAGGGGGCGGCCGGTCTTCCGGTGGCGGCTACAGCGGCGGGGGTTACGTCCCGGCCGGCGGTGGCGGCTACGGCGGTGGTGGCGGTTCCGTCGTGGCGCCGCGTCCGCGGACGTCGGTGCCGGACGCACCGCAGACTCCGGGGCGTAGCGTTCCGACCCCGCCGCACGGTGGTTCGGTGCCGCTGCCGGGTGACCCCGGCACGTCCGGGGTGGTGACCCCGCCGACCACGTTCCCCGGCGACCGTCCCAGCACCGGGCTGGACAGTCTGCCTTCGGTGCCGACGCTGCCCGGGCAGACCGGGCCGGTGGGACCGTCCGGCGGTGGGCCCGTGTCTCCCCACCCCCAGGGTGGCGGCCCCGGGTACCCCGGTCTTCCGGGCGGCGGGCCGGGTCCGTTTGCCGGGGGCGGGCCGATCCCGATGGGCGGTACGGGTCCGTTCACCGGCGGGACCGTGCCGCTGAAGGGCGGCGGCGGGGGCTCGGTTCCTCCGAACCGGACCAGCACCTTCGGCGGCGGGAACCTGCCGGCGAAGGGCGGTGCTCCGGTACCGACCAACGGCGGGACCGTGTTCGGGTCGCGCGAGGCGGCCCAGGGGCGGGCCGGAGGGCCCGCCGGCGGGGGCGGCTTCGGCGGTCCGGGCGGAGGCGTGCACCCGGGCGGCGGCTACGGGGGTGGCGTGGTCGGTGGTTCGCGCGGTCGGGGTTACAGCTCGACCGGCGGCGGTGTCGTCGGCGGCGTGGTCGGTGGGGCCAAGGGGCCGGTGGCCGGCGGGGAGTTCACCCCGGGTGGCAGCGGCCTTCGCAGCCGGGCGGCCTCGGCCGGTGCGGCGGCTGCCGAGAGTGCGGCACGGCCGGGCCAGAACGGCATGATGGGCCCGGGCATGATGGGCGGCGGCGCGGGGGAGCGGCGCGAGCGTGAGCGCGGCCGTCGGGCCGACTACCTGCACGAGGACGAGGAGACGTGGACCAGCGGTACTCCGAAGAGCAATCCGGGCGTGATTGAGTAGTCCGGAACGACTGCCCGGCCACGGGGCCCACACCCGGTGGCCGGGCAGTCCTGCACGGGCCGGTGCCCGGGCCCGACGGGGAAAGTGACGAGGGAGCAGTGATGCGGCGGACGAACGTACATGTGCGTGGGCGGGGGTTCGCCGCGGTGTTGCTGGCTGCGGGCATCGTGGCCGGGCCTGCCGTGGGCCCGGCGGCCGCGGTGGATTCGATCCGGGACCAGCAGTGGCACCTGGACACCATGAAGGCGCCGGAGATCTGGCAGACGAGCAAGGGCCGGGGGATCACCGTGGCGGTGATCGACGGGGGGTTCCGACTCGACCACCCGGACCTGGTGGGTCAGTTCCTGCCAGGAAAGGACATGAGCGGGCTGTCCGGTGGCGTCGGTGTGGACAAGAGCGGCCACGGCACGGGAATCGCCGGTCTCATCGCGGGGTCCGGGAAGGGGCTGGCAGGGAAGGGCGCGTACGGTCTCGCGCCTGACGCCAAGATTCTTCCGATCAAGATCAACATCAACGACGACCCGGCGCAGCCGATCGATGCATCCGACTATCTCAAGCAGGTGAGCCAAGGCATCACCTTCGCGGCGGATCAAGGGGCGAGGGTCATCAACGTCTCGTCGGTCGCGGGTTCCTCCGGAGTCTCCACGGGAGACATCGCCGAACTGGAGAAGTCCGTGAAGTACGCCAACGGGAAGGGTGCGCTGGTCGTCGCGGGTGCCGGGAACAGCGGGCAGCAGGGGAATCCCGTTCTGTATCCCGCCGCTCTTCCGAGCATCATCGCGGTGGCCGCGGCCGACCGCGCCGGAACGGCCACCGAGGAGTCCGAGCACGGCCCTCAGATCGACATCGCCGCCCCCGGGGTGGACATCTACACGTCGTGTGCCGCGGAATCCGGTTATTGCAAGAAGCACGGCACTTCCGACGCCACCGCTCTGGTCTCCGCCTCGGCGGCCCTTCTCTGGTCGGTTCATCCGGATTGGGCTCCGAACCAGATCGCCAGGGTACTGATCAATACGGCCGGAAAGCCCAAGGACGGCTCGACTCGGACCGACTTCATCGGTTATGGAATCGTCCGTCCTCGCGTCGCGCTGACCACGCCGGGTGATCCGGGGCCGGCCGATGTGAGTCCCCTGGCGGATCCGACCGAGAGCGCGGCACCGTCGGCACCCGCCGAAACGTCGAGCCCGGTCCCGCCGCCCGCTTCCGCCTCTGCTGCGGTGTTGCCGCAGGAGGGGGCGGGTGAGAAGGAGAAGGAAGAGCCGTCACGGGCGGGGAACGGTCTGGTCGTCGGGGTGGCGGCAGGCGTGGCGGTGCTGGTCGTGGCCGGGGTGGTTGTGGTGGTGGTGCGGAGGCGGCGGTCGACCGGGCCGTCCGGTGGTTCCTACGTGAGGTGAGGGGCGGCCCCCGGCGGGTGGGGGCGTGGGGGCCGGGGTGAGCGCGGGTGTCACTCGGGTGGGTGCTGTCGGGGGTGGGGCGGGGTCGCCAGGGTTGGGGGTATGGGTGCGACGGGGCAGATGCGGCGGGCCGCTGCGGCGGCGTTGATCGGTACGGCGATCGAGTTCTACGACTTCTTCATCTACGGCACGGCGGCGGCGCTGGTCTTCGGTGAGGTGTTCTTTCCCGAACTGGGCACGGTGGGGGCGCTGTTGGCGGCGTTCTCGGTGTACGCGGTGGCGTTCCTGGCGCGGCCGCTGGGGGCGGTGGTGTTCGGGCACTTCGGGGACCGGCTGGGGCGGAAGACGACGTTGGTGGTGTCGCTGCTGCTGATGGGGTTGTCGACGGCGGCGGTGGGGGTGCTGCCGGGGTTCGGGGCGTGGGGGTGGTGGGCGCCGGTGGTGCTGGTGGTGCTGCGGGTGTGCCAGGGGGTGGGGCTGGGCGGGGAGTGGGGCGGTGCGGCGCTGCTGGTGGCGGAGAACGCGCCGGCGGGGCGGCGGGGGCGGTACGGGGCGTATCTGCAGTTGGGGCCGACGACCGGGTTCGTGCTCGCCAACGGGGTGTTCCTGGTGCTGCAACTCTGGCTGGACGAGGGGGCGTTCCGGTCCTGGGGCTGGCGGGTGCCGTTCCTGGCGTCGTTGGCGCTGGTGGCGGTGGGGCTGTTCGTGCGGCTGCGGCTGGAGGAGACGCCGCTGTTCCGGGGCGGGGCACGGGACGGGGCGCGGGGCGGGGCGGAGCGGGCGCCGGTGGTGGAGGTGCTGCGCGGGCACTGGCGGACGGTGCTGGTGGGCTGCGGGGCGATCACGGTGGGGTACGCGCTGTTCTACCTGACCACCACGTACGCGCTGGCGTACGCGACGACGGGGCTCGGGGTGCCGAGCACGGTGGTGCTGTCGATGCTGCTGGCCGGTGCGGCGGGGAAGGCGGTGACGGTGTGGCTGAGCGCCCGGCGCAGTGACGGGTGGGGCCGGCGGCGGACGCTGCAGGGGGCGACGGGGCTGGCGGTGGCGTGGGGGCTGGTGCTGTTCCCGCTGCTGGAGACGGAGCGGCGGGAGCTGATGTTCGTGGCGCTGGCGGGGGCGATGGTGGTGCTGGGGTGCCTGCTGGGGCCGCTGGCGGCGTTCCTGCCGGAGCTGTTCCCGACCCGGGTGCGGTACACGGGGGCGGCGCTGACGTACAACCTGGGCGGGGTGGTGGGCGGGGCGACGACGCCGCTGATCGCGACCAGGCTGACCGAGGCGTACGGGACGGCGGAGCCGGTCGGCTGGTACCTGGCGGTGTGGGGAGTGGTGGCGCTGCTCTGCCTGCGACTGCTGCCGGAGACCGCCGGAACGGACCTGGCGGCGGCGGGTGCGCTGCGCGGTCGGACGGCCGCGACCGATTTCCCAATCGGCCCCCCGGCCGTGTAATGTCTTCCTTGTTCGAGCGAGCGGACCGGGCCGGAAGGCGGGGTCGGGGAGCGAGAGCAGGGAACAGGCCCCTATAGCTCAGTCGGTAGAGCGTCTCCATGGTAAGGAGAAGGTCTGCGGTTCGATTCCGCATGGGGGCTCGGTCAGGACCTCCGCCTCCGGGCGGGGGTCCTTTTCGTTGTGCCCGCACGGCCGGGTGGTGGGACGGCCCGGTGAGACGGTCTGGCAGGTCGGGTACGGAATGCGCTCTGATGGAGCGTCATCGGCCGACTTCCCCAGCCGGGCGGGGCTGCGGGCGGGAAGCCGGCCTGGAGGGGTCTCATGGGTGTTCGTCTCGTCGTGGTGGACGACCACCGGCTGTTGGCCGAGGCGCTGGCCACCGCGCTCCAACTGCGCGGTCACCGGGTGCTGGCGGTGGGTTCGCCGGCCTCGTCGGCGGCCGATCTGGTGGCGGGCCGGCGGCCGGAGGTGTGTCTGCTGGGGGTGGCCGCGCCGGGGGAGCCGGGGGCGTTCGACGGCTTGCGGCGGATCCGCCGGGAACGGCCCGAGGTGGCCGTGATCGTGCTCGGGCCGGTCGGTGAACTGCGGGGCGTGGCAGGGGCGTTCGCGTCGGGTGCGGCCGGGTACGTGCCGAGCGACGAGCGGATCGAGGTGGTCGAGCGGGCGATCGCGCGGGCCCGGGCGGGGGAGGCGGCGGTCGCGGTGGAGGTGCTGCGCGGCGCGTTCGACCAGCTGCTGAGGCCGGCCGCCGAACCGGACGACGAGGCGGTGCGGCTGCTGCGGCTGCTGACCCGGCGGGAGGTCCAGGTGCTGGCCAGGATCGCGGACGGCGAGGACACCGCGGCGATCGCGGCGGGGATGCGGATCGCGGCGAGCACGGCCCGCACGCACGTGCAGCGGGTGCTGATGAAGCTCGGCGCGCGGACCCGGCTGGAGGCGGCGGCGGTCGCGGCGCGCACCGGGCTGCTGGAGCGGATGGCGCGCGGCTGACCGGCGGGCGACGCGGGGACGACGCGCGGGCGGCGGGCCGTCGACGGGCCGGTGGAGACCGGCGGGAGCGGGCGGCGGAGGGGCCGGAAAGGGTCCCCGGGATGGTCCGGAGCACCCCCGGCGGCCAGGGAGAATAGGCCGCAGTCGTACGTACGTCCCCGATGGCCCGCCGACGGCGGCCCATCGCCCGCTGGAGGTCGCATCATGAGTAAGTACCTGGTCACGGGTGGCGCCGGCTATGTCGGCAGTGTGGTCGCCGCCCACCTGCTGGAAGCGGGACACCAGGTGACCGTCCTGGACGACCTCTCGACCGGCTTCCGCGAGGGCGTGCCGGCCGGTGCCGAGTTCGTCGAGGGCCGGATCCAGGAGGCCGGCAAGGTCCTGGACGCCTCCTTCGACGGTGTGCTGCACTTCGCCGCCTCCTCGCAGGTCGGCGAGTCGGTCGCGGACCCGGAGAAGTACTGGCGCAACAACGTGGCCGGCTCGCTGGAGCTGGTCGCCGCGATGCGCGCGGCGGGTGTGCGCAAGCTGGTGTTCTCGTCGACCGCCGCCACCTACGGCGAGCCGGAGTCGGTGCCGATCGCCGAGACGGCCCGCACCGCGCCGACCAACACCTACGGCGCCACCAAGCTCGCCGTGGACCACCTGATCACCAGTGAGGCCGTCGCCCACGGCCTGGCCGCCGTCTCGCTGCGCTACTTCAACGTGGCGGGCGCGTACGGCGCGTACGGCGAGCGGCACGACCCCGAGTCGCACCTGATCCCGCTGGTGTTCCAGGCCGCCCTCGGGCAGCGCGAGCACATCGCGGTGTACGGCGACGACTACCCGACCCCGGACGGCACCTGCATCCGCGACTACATCCACGTCGCGGACCTGGCCGACGCGCACCTGCTGGCGCTGGACGCCGCCAGGCCGGGCGAGCACCTGATCTGCAACCTGGGCAACGGCAGCGGCTTCTCGGTCCGCGAGGTGATCGAGTCGGTCAAGCGCGTCACCGGCCGGGAGATCCCGGTCGTGGTCTCCGGCCGCCGCGCCGGCGACCCGGCCGTGCTGGTGGCCTCCGCCGAGCGGGCCCACCGGGAGCTGGGCTGGACCCCGCGCCGGCCGAACCTGGACGACATCGTCGCCGACGCCTGGAAGTTCACGCTGGAGAAGAACGGCCTGTAGGCCCGCCGGCCCCTCCGGTCCGCCGAGCGCCGCCCCCCCAGCCGCCGCCCCCAGCGGCGGGGGCGGCGCGGGTACACCCCCCGGCCGTAACCCCGCACCCCGGTGGGGCCACCCGCGAGCGCGCGGC
>NZ_JBHYUU010000092.1:0-32636 GCF_042749955.1 Kitasatospora sp. NPDC059462
CCCGGGCACCGTCAGATCTGACGGTGCCCGGGGCTCCCCGAAGCCATTACACCGGTAGCGGGGTCTGTGGGCTCTCGCGTACAGCACGGCACCGGCCGTGGAAGGATGACCGCCGGCCATCACTATGCGGGAGGGGTCAGTGACGCTCCGTCGAGACGAGTGGATCGTGCTGGAGGACCTGGCGGACCACGGCGAGGACGGCTGGGCAACGGGTACGCGGCCGCTGGGGAAGCGGTACCGCGCCGCCACGATCGTGCGGGGCCTGGCCGGGCACGGCCTGTGCGAACTCGCCCCCGACGATGTCCTCGCCGCCCTCCTCGCCGCCGACGACGCGCGCCCGGACTGGGCGGCACGGATCACCGGCCTCGGCCGGACCGTCCTGACCTACCGGGCCCTTCAGCAGGACCCGGTACCTCAACCGGACCTGAACCCGGCGCCGGCCCGGATCGACGTCCGCGGCGCGGACATGGACATCCTGCGCAGCGCTCTCGCCTCCGCGGAGGCCGGCGCACTTCCCGGGGTCGACGTCCCGGCCCTGCGGACGGCGCTGGCCGGCGCCAGGCCGGTGTCCGGCTCCTTGCGGCACACCATGAACCCGGCTGAGGACGAGCTGGCGGCGGTGCACTCCGTTCTCCACCTGGAGTCCCTGGTCCGGGACGCCACCGGCTACCACCACCTCCTGCGGCAGCTCCCGTCGGCTTCACCGGGCGGACCATTCAGGTAGGGGCAGCGCGCGGACCGGCCCTGGTCCGCTGCACCTGAGGATCGCACCGCCCGACACTGCACGCGACGGAGGGGCCGATATGGGGTGGTTCTGGGACAGCCCGGAGATGGCGCCACCTGGTCACTGCGCGCCGGGCCCACGACGCCCGCTGAACCACGGGCAGGCCATGGAATTCGGTCTCGCCGCTGGCCTTGGTTTGGCATGATCTGACCACGCACGATTCGGGAAGGCAGCACTGCGATGGCCGTCGGCTACAAGATGCTCGAAGCACGTACCAGCCAGGGCGTACCGGTGCGGGCGTCGAAGATCGCCTCGCTGCCCAAGAACGCCAAGCCGCTCCGCTGCCGGTACTGCCCGAGCAGAGTGGAGGGCGTGGGCGCCCACTTCCGGGGCAAAGACGGGCCCAACCCCACCAAGGTCGGCGCGCACTTCCGCCTCGCCGGCGGACACCAACACGAGGCCGGCTGCGCGTACAACCCGGTCGAGGTGCTGACCGCCATCGCCCGCGGCTCCTGCGGCCTGGCCCAAGCCGAGGACGGCGGCCGGCTGCGCCTGGTGATGCCCGGCGACCTCGGCGCTTCCAAGGCCCGGCTGCCCCAGCCGGCCGACGGCGAGGCCGCTGCGGGCAGCCGCTCGCTCACCTTCACCACCGCCCGGCCCACGATCCCACCCGCGCTGAACTCCGCTGCGAAGATTGTGCACTTCCTCCAGCTGCACGACTTCGACCCGGAGGCGGTCAAGCTGTTCCGCATCGTCTACGGGGACAGCACCAAGCCGATCCCCTGGCACCGCTTCTGCTACCACCCCGACACCGCGGCCGGCCTCCACCAGGTGCTGACCCGCCGCCCGGGCCCGCGCCACCTGGTGGCCTTCTACGGGACCGTCAAGCGCACCTTCGAACCGGGCGGTCATCACGCCTACGCCACCCTGGCTACCGGCCAGCGCTCCCACGACGGCGGGAGTACCTTCAACGTCCGCTTGCGCACCGCACACCCCAAGCTGATGGAAGAGCTACAGCCCGGCCGCCACGTGCTGGCGATCGGCACCTGGAGCGTCTGGGCCGAGGCCAACGAGGTCCGGCTGTGGGTCGAGGCCCACTGGCAGCTGGCCTTCTGGGACACCGACCCGGTGACCGGAGCACCCCAGGGCATCTCCTGTCCCGCCCCGCTTCCGCCCACGTTCCCCCGGCCGACCCAGGGCCCGGCCCGGCGGCAGCCCAGACCCGCACGGCCCCGGACCACGCCACCCGCCCCAGTGCCTGCCGCAGACAAGCGGGCCGGCGCCGCGCCGGCCGAAGCCCTCGAACAGTCCGCAGGGCAGTCCCAGGCCGCCGCGGTCGAGGCGCCCATCGTGCTGACGGTGCCCATTCCGCCCCGCCCGGACTACGCCCCGACGGTTCACCTCGCTGCCATCGAGCCCCCAGTCGAGTGGCCCGACACGCCTCAGCGATGACCAGAGCCGTCCGTTCATGCCGCACTGGCACGGGATACCGCACGCCCGGCGGTGCGCAGCGGGATCGCCCCCGCCCGGGTGGCGCGGGCGAAGGCGAGAGCGACGCGGTGGCCACCGCACCAGCACCCCGGCCTGGTGACGGTGCGGCGGACGGGAGCCGGTCATGACCCCGCCACCGTGGCCCTGGCGCGGCCGGTCCGGGAAGCGCCATGAACCGGCCAGCATCCCCAGGGCCGATATCCCTCGCGCATCGTCAGCTCTCCGGCTGACCCCCGCCTGCGCGGGGAGGACGTCGCCCCCGCCGGTCCGGTCCCGGTGACGGTCGTCCTCCCCGCGAGCGCGGGGGTCAGCCGGCCCATGAACCCGGAGGTACACCGCATGTCCGGTCCTCCCCGCGCAGGCGGAGGTCAGCCGGTTCAGCAGCCCCCGGCGCCCGCCCCGGCGCTGTCCTCCCCGCGCAGGCGGGGGTGAGCCGGGACAGGTGGCCCGCTGGTGGCGCATAGGCGCCCTCCCCCTGTCTGCAGGGGGCGGTCTGCCCGCGGGCCGGTACCTGACCGAGGCTCGGACGTCCTTCCGGTACCCGTAGGGCAGCCGTACGGCGGATACTCGTTCGTCGACGACGTGAGGTCCTTCCCGCACTTGCGTGGGGAATGCCCGGCGAATTGGCTGCTGGGGGAGCCCGTGGATTGGAGTGGGGGCTGGGATGGCTGGGCAGTGGGCGGCGCGGCGCCGAGATGCTGCGGGGCTGCGGGTGCAGGTGGAGTGGGAGCTGACGCCCTTGGATGGCGTGGGGCCGCTGCGGTTCGGCATGTTGGTCGCCGAGGCTGCGGCGGTGCTTCCGGATATGAGTGAGCTGTGCCGGTTCCAGGCCGGACCGTCGGAGCCGGACACCGTGGGGGTGGCGTTCGGGACGGAGTGTGCGGAGCCTGCCGTGTATGGCTACTTCATCGGTGGCGGGTTGTTCTGCGTCGCCGTCGACGCGGCCCGCGGGCCCCAGGTCATGCTCTGGGGGCGGGAGCTGACGGCGTGCGTGCCGGCCGATCTGGAGCGGTTCCGGCTGCACGCTTCCGACTGCGGGGTGCTCGGTGTGTCCTACGGTCCGCGGGGCAATCCCGGAGCCGCCGGCATCGGCCTGGTCCTGAGGGTGCAGGAGGTGGCGGGCAGGGTGACGACCAGACCGGTGATGGTGGGCCGGGGGTGGGAGGACCGGTGCCACGACGACTGGGAGGGGCCAATACCGGAATGCGAATGGATCGGCCGACAGTGGCCCTACCCCGGTTACGCGGAGTACTGGCCCCCGCCCGGTCACGCACCTGCGTGGGGCGACCGGCAGCCTCCCTCCTAGTGTCCCCCGGCCGGTATCCGGCCCCGCGTTCATCGGGGAGTGCTCGCCCGGGGCGCCGACGCCGCACCTGCCTACCGGCTGAGATTGATACTGCCGTCCCGCCTGGTGTTGATGCGGACATCGCCGTAGCCGTTGTCGTCGAGGAACCTGCGCAGCAGCCGCCAGTCGGCGACCGGCTCACAGGGAGGGGCGGGTGCGGGTTCCACTGCTGCGTCCCACCAGGTGGCATCGAACAGAATCGCGGCGACGACCGGTCTGGTCATGACGTCTCCCTCCAGGCGGTTGGTGGGGACACGGTAGGCGGCCTGCGGGAGGTCGCGGAGTCCTTCGGGGTCCTCCTGGATAGCGGCTGTCCGCAGGGCCGACGGTAGCGGGTGGTGGGGCGGCGGTGCGCAACGGAGCGGCGTGGCCGCGGGCGACGGCGAGAGCTGTGCGGTGACGTGCGAGGAGTTCACGGGCCCGGGCGGCCTCGGCCCGGGGCCTTTTCTCGTCCTCCGTTGGAGGACGGTGGGTGCTCTCCGGCTCGCGAAGCTTGTTGTAGTGCTGGCGCAGGATCTCCTCCCGGGAGGCGGCCGCTTCGTCGGCCGCGGCCTGGCGGGCGGCGTGCTCGCGCATCGGCTGGCGAAGCTGCGGCGGCGATTCGACCGGAGTGGGGACCTGGCTGGGCTGCTGCTGGATGGGAATGGCAGCCGGTTCGGTCTCGGGCTGCGGGGTAGTGGATGCCGGACCGATGCGGATCTCCAGGGGCGTTGGGCGTGGCCAGGATGGCGTACTGCTCGTGGCGCAACTTGGTGGGCCGGGGAGTCACGGGTGACGGGCAGGGTGCGGGTGGCCGCGTTGAACCAGGCCGGGTAGCAGTGTGCGGCCTGCTCCGGACCGACGAACTGGACCCAGTTGTCGCGCGTCGTGCCCTGTGCGGTCCTAAGGGCCCAACCCTGGACGGCGGCCATCGCGAGCCCCGGTCGAGGTGAAGGTTGTGCCCTGGTGCATGGGTGTTTTCCAGGCAACATCCAAGCAACGGCCAGTCAACGACCGAAGCTGTCAAAGCATCTGAATGACGGCAATGGTAGTGATCTCGTCGAAAGCTCTCCATCGACGGCAAAGGGCACTCAGTGTCACGGCTAGATTGCGATCTGTTATCTGATCGTCACCTGAACGCTCACTGGAAGGGAGCTGTGAGTGAGAGGTTGTGCTTCGGCTTCGAACAAACCGTTCAAGCTCTTTGGCGACATTTCAGAAGGATCGATGTCACAACACTCTCGAGCCTCGTCCGCGTTCGCGGCCGGGGCTTTCTCATCGCGCTGGATGCGCCGAATATCGAGTGTCCTGACGCTCGGTCTGCTGGTGCAGACGGGTGTCGCGATCGACGCCTTGATGGCGGCCCCGGCCGAGGCCACGCCGAACACTCCCTCCGCTGCTCCATCCCCCTTGGCTGAGGCGCCCGACGAGGCGTCGGCGCTGCTGGCGGCCCGCCTCCAGGGACGGCGGATCGAGGTCACCGGGGCCCGTACCGAGTTCGTCACCCTGTGGGCGAACCCGGACGGGACGCTGACCTCCGAGCGCTCCACCGGCCCGCTGCGGATGAAGGTCGGCGACGCCTGGGTGCCCATCGACACCACCCTGGTGCAGACGCCGGACGGCAAGGTCGCACCGAAGGCGCATCCGGAGGGCCTGGTCTTCGCTGGCGGGGACGCCGGCGTGATAGTGGGTGACAGCCTGCCGACGACTCCCGGGGCCGGTGCGGCCAAGGGCGCCTCTGCCGCCCCGTCGGCCGACCAGCCCTCGGCCCCGTCGAGCCCTTTGGCCAATCCGGCCGGGCCGGCTCCGGCCGAGCGCCCGCTGGTCTCGTTCGGTTCCGGTGACCAGGAGGTCTCCTTCGGCTGGCTGGGCAGGCTGCCCAAGCCCAAGCTGGAGGGCAGCAAGGCGACCTATGCCGACGCCCGCCCCGGCGTCGACCTGGTCCTGCAGGCGACCCGGACCGGCTTCGAGCAGTTCCTGATCGTGAAGGATCGTTCCGCCGTCTCGCAGACCGGAACGGTCACGATCCCGCTCGACACCACCGGCCTCAACGTCGCCCCCCAGCAGGACGGTTCGGTCCAACTGCTGGACAAGACCACTGGCAAGCCAGCCGTCAAGATCCCGACACCGACCATGTGGGACGCTGCGATCGACCAGGCCTCGCAGGAGCACCTGAACCGTGCACCGGTGACGATGCAGGTGCGTGGTCAGGGCGCGGACACCGAGCTGGTGTTCACCCCTGACGCGGCGTTCCTGGCCGACGCGAAGACCCAGTACCCGGTCACCATCGACCCACCGGTCGATGTCGTGTCCACCTACGACACCTACGTGCAGACCAATGAGACCGGTGACGTCTCGTCGTCGGTCGACCTCAAGCTGGGCAGCTACGACGGCACGACCAAGGCCCGTTCGTTCCTGACGATCCCGAGCGCGGACTTCAGCGGCAAGCAGATCCTGGACGCCAAGCTCCACCTGTACAACTACCACTCCTCCTCGTGCATCTCGAAGCAGTGGGAGGTCTGGGACGCACAGGGCGCGGGCTGGTGGACGCGCTGGAACGCCCAGCCGACGTGGGGGCAGAAGTGGGCGACATCGAACGACACGTTCGACGAGGATCCCGATGACACCCACCAGTGCACCCGCCCCGACGGTTCGGTGTGGGCACAGGCCGACATCACGAAGCTGATCCAGCGCTTCGCGGACCACCATTACTTCGAGTACGGCATCGGCCTGAGGGCCGCCGACGAGAACAGCGACCTCTCCTGGAAGCGGTTCAGCTCCGCCGAGGGCGGGGCCCCGCCGTACATCTCGATCACCTACAACACCGTTCCCGGGACCCCGGCCACGGTCGAGGTGCTGCCGTCGCAGCCGGGCACTCCGAAGTACACCTCGGATGCCAACCCGCGTTTTCAGGTGCAGGCGGTCGACGCGGACGGTGAGCAGGTCAAGGTCTACTTCGAGCTGCGGCGCGCCGGTCAGCTCCTCGGCAGCATCGTGAAGGACACGCCGAACGGCGCGATCGCGACGGTCCGCGCGTCCGACTTCGGCATCGCCCGGCTCGACGAGGGCGTGCAGTACTCGATCTGGGCGATGGTCGAGGACGCCCACGCCCGCTCCAACTGGACCGAGACGCCACTGGTCGCCGACACGATCAAGCCGGGCGCTCCGTTTGTCACCTCCGCCGACTATCCGTCGGACGCGCTGTGGCACGGCGCCGCCAACCAGGCCGGCGCGTTCACCTTCACGCCCCCGCAGGGCACCGACGATCTGGTCGGCTACGTCTACACGCTGGACGGCGGCACCCCGGTCACGGTCAACGCCACCGCGGCGCTGACCACCTCGATCACCCCGACCACCGAGGGCCGGCGCGTGCTCAGCGTGCAGGCCAAGGACCGTGCGGGCAACCTGTCCCCGCCCGCCGTCTACACCTTCCAGGTCGGTCAGGCCGGTCTGGCCTCGCCGGTCAACGGCACCCAGGCGGCCAAGCGCGTCAAGCTGGCCGTGGACGCCCAGGCCCAGTTCAAGCGCGTGGTCTACGAGTACCGCCGCGGCCCCGGCGCCACCGAGTACACGGTGCCCCGGGCGAACCTGACCAAGGCGGACAACACCCCGGTCACCGAGGACAAGCCGCGTCTCGCGGACCTCGGCCCGCACGCCAACTGGACCGTCATCGACACGCTCGGCAACGTCGGCGGCGTCGTCCAGGTCCGCGCCAAGCTGTTCCCGGAGGACGGCTCCGGCGCGGGGTACGCGACGGTGTGGAACACGTTCACCGTCGACCGCAACGCGGACGGCGCGGCCGGAGCGGGCATCGGCCCCGGCTCGGTCAACCTGCTCACCGGCGACTACTCCACCGACGTCACGGACGCCAACGAGTTCGGCATGTCGGTGACCCGCACCACCTCCTCGCGCGACCTCGGACGCGGCTGGCAGCCGCAGGGCGAGCGCCTGAGCGCCAACCAGCGCCAGATCGGCACCGACACGGCCGGGTTCTCCGCAGGTCCGGCCGACATCAGCCGATCGACCGTCCGCGGCCACGACAGCTCCACCGACTCGCTGCTGGTCAGGACCTACGGCAACCAGAACTCCTTCGGAGTGATCGGCACCGAGTACACCCTCAGCCAGAACATGCAGCCGGGGAAGACGTACCGCCTCACCGGCTGGATCTACGTCCCCGGCGCGACCGGGCTGAACCCCGACGTCGCCGACATCGGCCTGCGTATGGTCGGCGTCCACCGCACGCCCGCCGGCTACACCAACGTGCCGTCACCGAAGGCGTCGTTCACGGACGGCTGGCAGCAGCTGACTGTCGACATGACCGTCCCCAAGGACGCCACCGAGGCCTGGTTCCGCCTCGTCAACGGCTTCGCCGCATCCGGCAAGGAGGTCTTCTTCGACGACCTCTCGCTGAAGGAGATCGTCGCGCCGTTCGGTCCGCAGTGGGCCGGCGGCCCCGACGCGGGCGCCGGATCCGACTACCGCTCGCTGTCGTTCCCGCAGTCCGACCTGGTCGAGATCAAGGGCAACGACGACAGCTCGCTCACCTTCGCCAAGGGCACCGACGGCACCCTCTTCCCGGAGCCGGGCGCCGAGTCGCTCACCCTGAAGGCCGTACCAGCCACCAGCGGTGCTCTCGTCCTCGCCGCCACCGGGCAGTGCCTGGAGGTCCCGAACGGTGTCGCCAACAACGGCACCAATCTGCAGGCCGCGCCGTGCACCGGTGCCGCCAACCAGCAGTGGACCCGCGACGACCAGCAGCGCCTCCAGATCCTCGGCAAGTGCCTGGACAACCCCTGGGGGGTGACCACCGACAACACCCGGACCGTGCTGTGGGACTGCAACGCCGGCGCCAACCAGAAGTGGGAGGTCCTGGCCGACGGGCAGATCGTCAACCAGCAGTCGTCCAAGTGCCTGGACGCGAATCTGGGCGGCACCATCTGGACCTGCTGGCGCGGCGCCTACCAGATCTGGGACGTGCAGACCGCCGGCACCACCTACGAGCTGTCCGAACTGGACGGTTCGAAGACAGTGTTCGCCCGTCAGGCCGGCTCCAGCATCTACCAGGTCGTCAGTGACATCGGCCCGGAGGCCGCCTCGGCCACCCGGTACCAGTACGACACCACCGACGGCCGCTCGCTGGTAAAGCGCGTCATCCCGCCGGTCGAGCCGGGCGTGGACGACGCCAACCACTGCACCGTCAACCCGCTGCCGCGCGGCTGCGAGGTCATGGAGTACGACTACGCCAAGGTCACCACGGCAACCGCGGCGACGCCCGGAGACTTCCTGGACCGCATCCGTTCGGCGAAGGTCTGGTCGTGGAACCCGGCCACGTCGAAGCAGGAGGCCGTCG
The DNA here is from genome assembly GCF_042749955.1 of Kitasatospora sp. NPDC059462. Lineage (NCBI taxonomy): Bacteria > Bacillati > Actinomycetota > Actinomycetes > Kitasatosporales > Streptomycetaceae > Kitasatospora > Kitasatospora sp. NPDC059462. The sequence continues at coordinate 8,890 of NZ_JBHYUU010000092.1, forward strand.
AGGTCACGCACTACGCCTACGACGACAAGGGCCGCATCGCCCAGGTCTGGGACCCGCGCCTCGCCCAGCCCCTGAAGACGACGTACAGCTACGACGCGGACGGCCGGGTCACCAAGATCACCGCCGCAGGTGAGCTGCCGTGGAACTTCGACTACGGGAAGGCCGCAGCCGACCAGGATCCGGGGCGCCTGCTGAAGGTCCGCCGCGCCGCGCTGGCGCAGGGCAGCAAGGACCAGGTCAACGGCGAGGTCGCGACCAACGTCGTCTACGAGGTACCACTCACCGGCGGCGCGGCAGGCGGCCCCTACGACATGTCCGGCGCGGACGTGGCCAAGTGGGCGCAGACCGACGCTCCCACCGACGCCACCGCCGTGTTCGGTCCCGAGGACGACCCGGGCGTCAACACCGCCACGGCGGTCAAGCCGGGCAAGGACGGCTACAAGCCGGCCACCGTCCACTACCTCAATGCCTCCGGCAACGAGGTCAACACGGCGAGCCCGTCCGTCACCCCCGGTGGTGACATCGACACCACCGAGTACGACCGCTACGGCCACGCCGTCCGCACCCTGCAAGCGACCAACCGCGCCATCGCCCTCGGCACCCACCCCGAGGCGGACCGCTTCGCCGCCGAGCTGAACCTGCCCGCGGACTCCGCGTCCCGGGCCCGGCTGCTGGACTCGCGCACCACCTACAGCGCGGACGGCCTGGACGTCGTCGAGACGCTCGGCCCGGTCTACCGCGCCTCGCTCGCCGAGCAGGTGAACGGCCAGACCACACCGGTCACTGTCACTTCGGAGGCCGAGAAGCTGCCCCAGCTCGGCGCCACCGCTCCCGTGCGGGTAGTCAACAACAATGGCGCCCTGAGCTGGTCCGGCGGCGCGCAGCTCAGCCTGGCCGGGACCCAGGCCGGCGCGTTCGACACCATGCGGGTGAGTGTGCCGGAGGAGGGCGACTACCTGCTCTCCGGCCAGCTGACCCAGTTCAACGACCACGGCGTCATCCAGTTCGCGATCGACGGGCAGAACCTCGGCCAGCCGATCGACACCTTCGATGCCAACCCCGCAGGCTCGATCTCCCCGTACACGGTCGGCCAGTCGATCCACCTGGCGCGCGGTGACCACGAGCTGAAGGTGACCGTCACTGGCACCAACACCGCCAGCACCGGCGAGCGCTTCCACGCGGGCCTGGACACCGTCACGCTGACCAAGGCCACTGTCAACCCGACCCTCCCGGCCGGGACCTCGGTGGTGGCGCGTGACCACAACACCAACACCTACGACGAGAACAAGCCCGACGGCCAGGCGTACCACCTGGTCACCACCCAGACCGACGGCGCCCGCATCGAGGGCTACGCCGACGACGTCGAGCTGCGCGTCACGAAGAACGGGTACGGCACGCCGATCGGCGGTACGTCCGGTTGGGTCCTCAAGACCGCAACCTCGGTCACCACGGACGCGCTGGGCGCCAACCTGACCTCCACGGTCAAGTACGACGCCTCCGGGCGCGCGCTGGAGTCCCGCAAGCCAGGCTCCACCGGGACCGACGCGGGCACGGTCAAAGCGGTGTACTACACCGCCGGTGCCAACCCGGACGACGCGCTGTGCGCCAACCGTCCGGAGTGGGCGGGCCTGGCCTGTGTGACCGGTCCGGGTGGTGCGATCACCGGTGCGGACGCGTCGCGGATGCCGACGACGCTGCCGGTCAAGCGGGTCACCCGCTACTCGCCGTTCGGCGAGCCGGAGGAGGTGACCGAGACCAACGCCGGAAAGTCCCGCAAGACCGTCACCACCTACGACGGCGCGGACCGGATCACCTCCACCGAGATCACCTCGGACGAGGGCAAGGCGCTGCCGAAGGTCACCACCGAGTACGACCCCGCCACCGGCGACATCGTGAAGACGAACGCAGGCGGCAAGTCGCTGACCCGGGTGATCGACCAGCTCGGCCGGCTGATCTCCTACACGGACGCCGACGGCGGCACCACCACCTCGGAGTTCGACAGGTTCGGCAAGCCCGTCAAGGTCACCGACCCCACCGGGTTCACCACGTACACCTACGACCGGGCCAAGGAGCCGCGCGGACTGGTCACCTCCGTCAACGACAGCGTCGCCGGTGAGTTCACCGCGAAGTACGGTCCGGACGGCCAGCTGGTCGAGCAGACCTACCCCGGCGGCATCGTCCGCAAGGACACCACCAACGCGGTCGGCGAGGCCACGAGCCGCACCTACACCCGCACCTCCGACAACAAGGTGATCTGGGCCCAGACCACCGACATCTCCACCCAGGGCCAGGTGGCCAAGGACACCAGCTCCACCGCCACCCGCTCCTACCGGTACGACCGGCTCGGCCGGCTGGTGAAGGCCGAGCAGTCCACCGTCGCCACCGGCTGCGTCACCCGTCAGTACGCCTTCGACGACCACTCCAACCGCCTGTCCAAGCAGACGTCCCCCAAGGGCGCGTCCGGCGAATGCAGCACCGGCGGGGCGGTGGCGGAGAACCACAGCTACGACAGTGCCGACCGCCTCACCGACGCGGGCTTCACCTACGACGCCTTCGGGCGCACGGTGACCACGGCGACCGGCGCGACCAACACCTACTGGGCGAACGACAAGGTCGCGGCCCAGGAGAAGGGGGACACCAAGCAGGAGTGGGCACTGGACGCCGCCCACCGCCTGACCGCGTTCACCACCTCGAAGAAGCAGGCGGACGGCTCCTGGGCCAACGCCACCTCGAAGCTGAACCACTACGGCGACGACTCCGACGAGGTCCGCTGGACGATCGAGGACACCACCCAGGGCACCCTGACCCGCAACGTCTCGGGCCCGGACTCCGACCTGGTGGCCACCACCAGCAGGACCGGTGACGTCAAGCTCCAGCTGACCAACCTGTTCGGCTCGGTCGTCATCACCACCGACACCGCGCTGACCAAGCCGGTGGTGCTGGACTTCGACGAGTTCGGCATCCCCCAGGACGGCCAGGCCGCGGTGCGCTACGGCTGGCTGGGCGGCAAGCAGCGCTCCGCCGAGGCCCAGGACGGCGACATCCTCATGGGTGCCCGCCTCTACAGCCCGGCCCTCGGCCGCTTCCTCCAGGTCGACCCCGTCCCCGGCGGCAACGCCAGCCCGTACGACTACTGCACCGGCGATCCGGTCAACTGCACCGACCTCGACGGCAACTGGGGCATGCCCAAGTGGCTGAAGAAGACGGTGACGGTGGTCGCCAAGGTCGCCGAAGTCGCCTCGAACATCCCCGGACCCATCGGCGCAATCTCGGCAGCGGTCTCCTCGGTGTCCTACGCGGCCACCGGCAACTGGGCCAAGGCTGCGGAGATGGGCATCACGGCGGTCGCGGCCGTCGTGGGTGCCGGACCGGTGGTCAAGGTCGCCGCCGCAGCCGTCACCACCGTGAAGGCCTCGGTCAAGGCGGGCGTCAAAGCGGGTATCGTGGCGGCTTCCAAGGCCACGTCGAAGCCGAATGCGATCTTCAAGGACTCCAGGGTGGGCGTGCGGGTCTTCCACATGCCGATCATCGGGAAGAAGTCCAGGCTGTTCGGTGACACGGTCGCCGGAGCCGAGAAGCCCGGTCTCCTGAACCCGCCCGGAAGGGACAGCAGGTGGGCCATGGGCTGGAGCGTCCGGACGAACTTCAAGGGCAAGAACGTCAAGTACCGGGCTCACCCCGGGCAGTCGCATTCGAAGAAGAAGCAGAAGGCCCGGGCGGTGTTCCGGCTCAAGGTGGCGGGACACAAGGTCGACCTGTTCAACGGACCATGGAGGTAGCATGACTGAACCGGGCAGGACTTCGCCGATTGTCTCAGTCGAGGATCTCGTGGCCACCGTCGAGCGGTCGGGGAACTATCCCGACGTCGAGTTGGTCGAGGCCGTGGTGGATCCCAGGGTCGTCGACTTCCACCTGGAGCACTCGGCAGGTCATGAGTTCATCGTGATGGTGCGGGAGGACCGGGGCGAGGCCAGGGTGCTCTTCGAGGAGTACGTGTTCGACGTGGTCCCCGTGCACCGGGTGCTCGAGTTCCTGGACCTGATCGTGCGCCGGGAGGTCGGACTCTCGTTCAACCGCTCCCGACGGCTTCTCTCACTCCGGGTCGTGCTTCCCGAGGGCGAGTGGATCGACAGCCGCACCTACCTGGATGATCCGACCGACTGGGAGCGGAGCATTCTGGATCCCCGCTAGGAGTACTGCCCGGGACGCGTACTGACCTCGGCCGCGGAGAGAACTCTCTCCGCGGCCGAGGTGTCTCCGGGCGCCGGGTGCCTCAGGCCAGGCGGCCGCCGCCGTCGACGTGGAGGACGGTGCCGGTGACGTAGGCGTGTCGGGGGGAGAGGCTCGGAACACAGAAACTTGGGACAGAATCGGCCACGGTACTCATCACCGTCTACGACACCCGCCTGGCCCACCGAGCATCCGCGCCTGAAACACATCACACCGGTCAGTGCTGAGCTGGGTACTGTGGCTCTCCACCTGGGGCCTGCCGAACAAGCGGCCCAAGCCCCAGCACAAGGTCCGGGTGACAGGGAAGCGGAACAAAAAACCGGTAAGATGGAGATCCACGGAACCCCATGGAATTGATTCGGAAAGCAGGCCAGATGGAGAACGGCAGCCTTCTTTCCTCGGCCTTGGCGGACGCGCGCATCGCGTACGGCTCTCTCACCAGCCCGGACTTCTCCTTCGCTGCTCGCGCCTGCCAGCGTCAGCCCTACAGGCGGCTCATGGAGCGGATCTCGGAGTTTTCCAAAGTTGAGGATAATACTCACCTCGACGAAGATGTGTGCTTCTACTGCAAAATCTCGTCAAGCTCGGGGAACTGGCACCTTCTCCTGTCCATGGTCGGCCCCTATGCCATGCTCTTTAGGGCGCCGAAAGCCCATCGGTGGTCGGCGAGAGTGATTCTCACGCCGATCGTGGATGGCCTCGAAAGGGATGAGGAGAAAATCTTCGCGCTGATATGCCAGTGGGGATTCTCCATCGTCTCGGGGGATCAGTCGAAGATTCCTGTGGAATTCCCGGAGTGGCCTGGAGGTCCGATGGAGGAAGGCCCTCTGTTTCGAATCCTTTTCAGTGATGCGTGGGATCTCGCCTGGTGATCTAGGATAGATGAGATAGGGGCGAAGGCGATTTCATTGACAGGCGTCGCCCTCGGCAACCCCGACCTCGGTCGCAGAGAGGGCCTCTCTGCGGCCGAGGTCTATCCGAGAAGAACACCTCTGCGAGGAGCTCCGGCTCGCGCGGGCCACACCGTGCTGCGGTGGCCGGCCGGACCGCGAGGGCGGTGCGTGGGGTGAATGCGGTGCCGTTGGCGCGGGCGGCTTGGCGGGCGGCGCGCAGCGGGGTGCGGGCGAGATCGGCGCCGGTGTTCGGGGTCATCGGGCGTTCACCGTTTCGCGGGCCGGGGTGGTGGCGGTCGGGCGGAGCTGGCTGGCGCGCTCGCCAGCGTGCGTACGGTCTCCAGGCGCTCGAGGAGCAGGTACCGGCCTGTGGTCAGCGGGCGGACCAGACCGGACAGTCGGCCGTGTGGCGGGTCAGCACCACCACGGTCCCGCCGTCCGTGAGCTGCCGCTCGCGCGAGACCGTGCAGCACGCCACCGGTGCCGTAGGCATCGCCTGGACGATGACGGGAGTCTCGTCCCGGTCCGGCACCGCGGTACGCGGCCATCCCGGTTCCGCGCCTGGCGACCCGGGACGAGGGGAATACCGGCGGCCGGCCCGCTCGATGGGGACCCCGAGAGCTCGGGCGCGTGCGTGAAGACGGCGACGGTCACGGCGTTCGGACATGGTGACACCCTGCCCTCTCTCGCCCCCTCAACGCCAACTCCCAGCAGAGCATCGTCGGCCGGCCGACCGCCCCGGGCAATTCGCGACCGGCTTCGAGGTGCCTCGGCCCCGGTCAGATCTGTGGAACCCGTACGGCTCAGGGCCGCGTGGCACGGACGGGGGCTTCGAGAACACCCGATCCGCGATGCCTTCGGCGGTGCGAGGATGTCGCGGTAGTGGTGGTCGAAGGACAGGATCGCCGGGCGCTGGAGCGGCCGGGCGAGGACCGTGTTGACGGCGTCGGCCAGGCCGAGCTCGTGCCCCTGGTACTGGCGGAGCAACAGCTCGGCGTCGGCGTACAGGCGCCGGTCGGCCGGCGGCAGGACGACGAAGCCCTGCCCGGCGAGCGCGCCCAGGCGCGTGAGGGCGTTGATGGCCTCGGCTTCCCCGGCCCGGCGGGCCAGGAGGTGGTCGAGCTCCCTTCGGTGCGCGGTGTCGCTCTCGACGTTCGCGACGTTGACGGTCGCGGCGCCGGCAGGGTAGGACCACTGCTCTCCGGTGTACTCGCCGCCGCAGGTAGCGCCACTCAACTCCCCTAGGAGACGGCACCCATGGGCTATGTCAAGCCGTACTTCCGCAAGGACGGCACGTTCGTCTCCGGGCACTACCGATCGAATCCTTCGCCCGGCTACGGCTACGGCTACGGCTACGGTGCTGGTGTTCCCGTGTCTTACAGCGAACCGCCAAGTGACAGCCCCGGATGCCTGGCTCGGGGATTGATGCTCGGCGCCATGGTTCTGTGGCTGCTCTGTTTCCTCCCGGCGGCCAGGAGTGCCTGCCCCGTCGAATACGACCCAATCTGGTGCACCGGGTCAGAGGCCCGGCCCTCCGCCACAGCCTCCGGGATCCTTGGTGCCCTCGCCGCACTGTGCACGGTGGCGACGGTCGTCGCCTTCCTGTACGGCAAGGCCGTGAACGATCTCTTGGCGCCCTACAGCGGCGGCAGGCACCCGGGCGGCTTGCACGAACTGGTCGGCGACGACCAGCACGGTATCGGCCGGCGGAAGACGATCACCCTGAACAGCGGGGCCGACATGGCGTGGGGGGCGTTCACCGCGCGCCCCTACCTGGTCACCTTCTCCCATCACACGGGCAGTACGGCGGGGCGCCGAATCAACCTCATTCACCCGATTACCATCTCGGCGACTCGGCAGATGGGCCGGGACCTGTTCAGCTACCAGGCCGTCGTTGAGTGGCAGCAGTGCCCGCAGTGGATCCGCGAGACCATCGCGTTCTACCTGTGAGGATCCACCAGTCCGCGGTCACACCGTGCGGCCCGGGGCCGCAGGTGAGACAGGGTGGCCGCATGGTGCAGCGGCACCATGCGGGAGCCGCGTACGGGCCCGAGACGGAGTTCGAGAGCGTCCAGCTCGCCGGGGCGCAGCGCGGCGAGGGTCTGCTCGGCCGGGTCGGAGAGGAAGACGTGCAGCGGGGCCGGCTGCTGGTGGTCGGGCTGCTCGGTAACCGGTCGCCGCCGGTGGCGCGTACCCGGGCGAAGGCGTCGGCGGCGGGGGTCCATTTCTGGCCGCCGGTGGGGGCGGTGAGGGAGGCCATGGCGTGTTCGTCGGTGCGCAGGGTGAGGCGGTGGCGGTAGGTGGCGATGACCTCGGTGACGGCGGCGAGGTCGCCAATCGGGGAGGCGTCGAGGGCGGCGGCCAGATCCGACTCCTTCAAGGCACTATTCACCGAGGCGGCCGGCGACGAGGAGGCAGCCGAGCATGTACGCGACCTCTTCGCCTACGCGCTGGAGCCGACCGAGCGCAAGGCGGCGAACTCGGTTAACCCGCAGTCGCTGGTCAAGGCCGTTTGCTCGGCGCTGACCGAGCAGGGCCCCTCGCACTGGCCGTGGAAACGCCCGATGAGCTGAGCCCGATGACACCGGCTCGGGCCGGGCCACAAACGCAGCTGAGGCCGCGCCTGACAGTACGCGCGGCCTCAGCTGCGTTGCCTGGCGAGATCAGTCTTCGTCGGCGGCGTCCGGACGCTGGCTCTCGAAGACGTCCAGCTTCTTCCCGAAGAGCTCCTCGGCTCCGCCAGTAGGGAAGACGCTCTTTCCGTACAGTGCCTGCTGACAGATCAGCGACTGGTCGGACGTGGACAGCTTGAGGCCCAGCCGGGTCTCGGTCGGTTCTCTGAACCACTGCCCGATGACGAGATTACGGTAGCTGTTCGAGTTCGAGTTGTCGTCGTAGACGACACGTGACAGACCCTTGAGCACCCCTTCGTGCGAAAGGCCCGCTTGGTTCCCGGCGGGGTCGGAGAACGAAACGGTCCACGACCACCTCTGGTCGTCCGTGAGCTCCTGGTCGTCGGGAATGTCACCGGTCCAGCCCCCGAGGTACTCGGAGCCTGCACCGATCACGACGCGGCCCCACTGCACGTCGCCGAACCAGGGGCAGGCGGCGAGGAAGCCTTCCGCGATGAGTTTGGTTTCGCCGTCGGTGATCAGGTGTTCTCCGCTCACGCGCTTCTCCTCAGCTGACCGGTGCCGGATTGCGGGTGTCGAACCCTAACCCATTCAGGAGACACCGGGGTCGGACCAGTTCACCCCACCGCCTCTGAAGTGCTCCGGCTGCTGCCGACCGAGCCGCGCCCGACCGCCGACCGTGGCCAGGTCATCACCGAACCCGCACCCCAAGCGGGCATCAGCCGCTGTTACACGAGCCCGCCACTTGAGCGGTTGGCGCTCGGCGTCGCGGACAGCTGGGCACGAAACGGGCGGACACCCAGCCTCCGGCGGCGGATGTCATCTACGCGGGCCAACAGTCGTCGCAGGCGATCATGTCGAGGTCCAGGTGCCAGCGTCTGGCTGTTCCTGTCGAGTCACACTCGTCACAGCGCTTCTTGCCGTGCATCGCTGTTCCTCCTCCTTTGCGGCGAAGGGTGGTCCGTCTACCAGTCCGCTGTGAACTGGTGAGGTGCGGGTCCGGTTCGATTCTTGGCCACATGGACATCGACTCGTCGGTCGTCTGCTCGGCGGAGAAGGAGCAGGGCGTCGGCGTCGTACTCCAGGGAGGCGGCCAGGCCGAGGCGGTCGACGGTCAGCGCCTCGGTCTTGCTGAAGGGGCGCCTGATGTGAGCCATGACGACGACCGCCAGATCGTGGCGGGTCGCTAGGAGCTTCAGCTGGCGGCCGATCTCGTCGGCCTCCTGAACGTCCGGGTCGCGCTCGTCCTCGGCGGGATCGTCCCACGGGTCATAACTGGTCGGCTCGTACACCGGCGGGTCCGGACGCAGGAGGGCGAAGTGGTCGACAACCACGACGTCCGGGTGCTGCCGAAGAGCGATGCGGGTGTTGACGATCTCGCGGATCCGCTCGGGTGTCAGCTGCGCCGGCCGTTCGATGCGCAGGTTCGGGACGGCGTTGCGGGCGGGAAGGTTGGGGGCGAAGAGCAGGGTGCTGTGTCCGCTGCCAGCGGTGTGCAGCGCGATCTCGAGACCTGCGGCTGCTTCCCGGTGCCCGCGGTGGGCCCCGATGCCCACCATCCGGCCGGGGCCGAGTTGCAGGACGGCGTCGAGGTGCGGCCACGGGGAGGGGAACCGGCGTTCGTCGAGCACTTCGAAGGGACTTCCGGCGAATCCTCGCTGCGTCGGTAGCCCTGCCACTGCCTCGTCGGCGCCCTGACGCTCGCTCACCGCTGTCTCCCTACCCCTCACCCGCTGCGTACCGGATGACGGCACGCTATCCGAATCGTCATGTCCCGGGTTGGGAACGGCGCTAGCCGCATGCCACTCTGGTCGGATGAGCGAGACGCCACGGTCCCAGAGCTACTCCGTCCCCACGGGGCGGCCGTTCCTGCTCAACGAGCTCAGGTCGAAGCTCGCGTCCATCGGCGACGCCGTACGGGGCCTGTGGGTGGACGCCTACCCGGCCGAGTACGACGCCGTCACCGACGACCTGTACGCCGCGTTCCGCGTCGCCAGCAACCTCGCCCCGCCCCGCAGCCGCACCGGCTGCCCCGTACACCCCGACGGTGCCGTCGACCCCGAAGCGCCTCAGGGCTGGACCCGATGCCTGCTGTGCAACAGCGCCCGCCGCCGCGGCACCCACCCGGCCAGCATCCCCCCGCCGGCACGCACCACCGGTCTCGGATACCCCGTGCCCGACGGCCCCTACGACCTCACCCGGCTCCGCGAACAGATGAACACCGTCAACGACCTCTCCTACTCGCTGTCGCTGCGCTCTGTCGATGCCGAGTTCGCCGAGGTCGCCGACGCCCTGCACGAGGCGTTCTGTATCGCCCGGGAGCTGTCCCGTCCGCGGAACACCTCCGGGTGCGAGATCCACCCCGGCGCGCCGACCGACCCGACCGCCGACGGGGCCTGCGTCTTCTGCGCGGGTGCGGCGCGCCGCCGGGCCGCCGAGCGGGACGGGATCCCCGTCATCGTGCCGCGACCCTCCAGCCCGGTCCGGCGAGGGCGCGGCCGACCCGGGGCTCGCCGCTCGGTCTGAGGGACGGTGCCGGGGCGGGACGGTGGCGTTTGAGTACCCGCTTGGTGGGCCGGGCTGCAGCGAGCGGTCCGTGCGTAGCGGTACGGCGCCCGGCCCGCTCGCGCGGGCGTCGGGCCAGGACCCGTTTAGGTCTCGCAGTAACTGGGCGGCAGCCCGTACCTGCGGAGGCGGTGCGCAGCTCGTCGTTCTCAGCCGAGGTCGGCGGGAAGGTGGTCGTCGGAACGACGGGCGGTGGGAATGTGGAGGCAGCGACTTGCGACCTCGCGGCCGTCGACCTCTTGCGAGAAGAAGCCGTTGACGTCGCATTGGCCGCACGCCATGATCCGATCCCGTCGACGGGGTCCTTCCACCGCCTCCAGCACCTGGCGGGCCGCACCGAGGGCCGCCGGCACAGCCATCCAGCGCGGCGGTTCGTACTCCGGGACGGGCTGTCGGCGCTCACGGGCGTCGTCCAGCTTCTTGCGGACCATGGTCACCGTCGCCGACGAGGCCTCTGCCGGCCCCATCCGTGCGTTGCGCTCCTTCCATCCCGCGGCCGAGTCCGCGGCGCGCCAGACGATCGCGATCATCTGGCCTGCGGTATATCCGCCGGTGATCCCGTCGACGATCGTGTCGAAGAGCTCCACCTCGCGGGCTTCCGGTGCCGGCGGATAGCCGTACTTCTTCGTCAGCAGGGAGTTCAGGTAGTCGATGACGTGGGTGGCCTCGAGGGTCGTGACGAGTCGGGCAAGCGCGGCGATCTCAGTCGCCGACTGCTGGCCGGTCGCGGTGGCCCGCCGGACACACGTGTTCGCAACCAGGTCGATCGTGGCGTCCGGATCGAGCTTGAGGTTCCACAGCACCTCGGCGGGCACGTACATCAGGCCACCGCTGTCCCCCAGCTGGAACGCGGACAAAGGAGACTGTGAGTCGACCACCAGCAGCCCCTGTTCCCGAAGGCTCGACAGGGCCTTCGCATCACGCTCCAGGTCACCAGTCCACCCGTTCTCCAGGGACGACAGTGCGGGCAGCGGCTTCGACCGGCCGGCCCGGGCCCGCTCCGCCAAGGCCAACAGCAGGATCAGCTCCGCGTTGCCGTTGACGGTCCGGGAATCGCAGGGCGCCTCTCGCTCCCGCGTCGTCCACGCAGTGACCCTCGCGCGCAGCTCCTTCTCGGCCTCCTGCGCCTTTTGCTTCTCCAGCACTGCGTGTTCTGCTGCCAGGCGCTGCTGCTGTTCCTTCGCGGCCGTGTGGTGGTCCTGGCAGTCCGGGCAGAGGCCGGTGGCACGGGGTTCGGACAGAGCGGGGCCGGCGAGAACGGTGCCGGCCGACCGGTTGGCGATTCCGACGGGCTCGCCGCACAGCGAGCACTCGACGCTGAGCAGGAAGGCACGGGAACGGGCGGTGACTGTGTTCAGCACGGTCAGGGTCGAGCCCAGCTCGCGGACCTTGTATCGCCAGCCGTAGGTGGTGAGGTCCCAGTAGCGGTGGATCAGGGCCAGGTCCTCGGGTGTGGTGTCGGGCGCGATCTCGACATGCAGAACCGGATCCTCGCCGTGGGGGAACTGCAGGATCGTCGGCTTCGCAGCCGCGGCGGGCTTGGCCGCGGCTTCCCGGCGACGTCGACGTGCTCGCTTGCCCATACTTCGCCCCGCCCCTGATCAGGTGGCCACCGATCAAGCCGACCAGTAGCCGAATGCGTCTGTCTGGCGCCGTAGTGTAGCCGCCGTTGTGATCCGCGTGCGTTCGATCTTTTCCGGTCATCCTGCCGAAGGAGACTGCCGACGACTTGAGGGCGGCGGGCCTCCGACCGCCGCCTGCGCGGAGGTCCGCCGTCCGTCGTCCCGTGCGCGACCGGGGCTCCCGTGCCTGCGGGGATGCCAAGCTCTGTCCACCCAGGGAGCTCAGGACGGAACACCTCCAGGTGGCGCCTGCGAAGCGGCTCGGGCCGAGCCGTTCAGGCAGCCCGACCGCCGGGGTTGCAGCACATTCACCCCAGTATGAATTCGTTCATTTGTTCGGCAATTTCGCAGGGTATGCGCGCCCGCTCTGCATACTGGAGCAGCACGACCGGATTGTCAGTACGGCGAGGCACAATTGTCCCCCCTCCGTTTGCAGTTGACGGCTGAGACGAGGAACTCCATGGACAGCAAGGCCGACCAGTCCTACTACAAGCGAAACCCCGTCTTCTGCGTTCTGGTCGACGGACTACTCGACCTTGACCGCGCCGACCTCGGGTACCCGCAGTACAAAGGCCTCTGGGAGCTCCTGCTCGCCGATAAGCGACCTGTCGAGGAACAGGGCCTCTACTGCCCGACCTGCTACCAGCAGAACCCCGACCAGATCGAATGGATGTACCTCTACGCCAAGCGGGGCCTCAGGATCGCCGCCCACCACAGCCGCGACCAGCGGGACCACGGCGACGGCGAAAGCGATCAGCACAAAGCGTTGAAGGAACGGTTCGCGCGGGCGGCCGAACGCGGCGGCTTCCACGCCGAGCTGGAGGTGCGCGCCGCGGACGGCCGGCGCCGCACCGACGTCCTGGTCACCGGAGCGGGCGGGCGGCAGATCGGCTTCGAGCCCCAGCTCTCCTACTCGACCGCCCCGGCGGTCCGCCGGCGAGACCTTGCCTCCCGCGACCAGGGCGTCACACCGGTCTGGCATGTCCTTGACCCCAAAGCGCCGCTGATCGACCACGTGCACTGGAGCCGCACCGACAACCTGCCGCCCGAGGCGATTCTCAATGACCGCGACATGCTCGTGCGCGGAGGTGTTCGCGGCCTCGAGCTGGACAAGTGCGACCTCACCAACCCGCTTCCATGCTCCGTCCGCCGAAGCGGACGTTGCGGCAACTGGCACCCCCGTTGGGAGCCTCGCGCCCGTCAGCTGGACGACCTGGTCCGCGACATCGCCGCCGGCGACTACGTTCCCCTCACCACCAAGCAGAGCCAGCGCACCCTGCGGTTCTGGATATCGAACACGGACTTCGATCTCTTCACCGAGAACGGCGGCCAGGAAGCCCAGCCCGACCCCGCACCGAAGAAGAACCGGATCCGGATTCCCGTGCAACGGGATGCCGAATGCATCAGGACCCGCACCGAATCCGATGTTCGCTCCACACCACAGCCACCCCGCGACTCAGGCGAAAGCATCCGCCCAGCCGTCACCATCACCCGGACCGCTCCTCCACCCCGCCCGGCCGCCATGCGCCCGCCCAGTGAGTGTCCGCCCATCGACATCACCTGGGACCAGCGTCAGGCCGCCGCCGTTCAGGCGGGCTGCAAACCCTGGGAACTGGGACCATGTGCGGGGTGCGGAACACCCATCAACCGCTACGGACCACGTCCCGCCCACGCCTGTGCCCCATGCCGATCCCGTTACGGCAGCCGCTGAATCCCAAGCCCGGTCCCCTCGAGCGGACGAACGGCCGGCGGTCCCCCCCCCACAGGCGCGGGGTCAGCAGTGGCGGGCACCGGGCAGGTCTTCCTCCAGGCTGCTCCCGTCCGGTCGTGGGTCCGGCTATCGTGGCGGGCATGACGTATCGCGTGCAGTACACCGTCGAGGCGAAGGCGACGATCGATGCCCTGCCCGCCGAACGTCGTGACCTCCTGGAGCGTGCGCTGAGTGTTCTCGCCCGCGATCCGTACCACAAGACCGCGACAGCGCCGATCGGTCCCGACGAGCACCTGCGCAAGGCCTACGCCGCCCCCGGGGTCGTGGTCGAGTTCATGGTCGCCGACCACGTCCTGGTCGTCGTCGTCCTCCAGATCTTCGACGAGCTCCAGTACCTGATCGACGAGGCCGACGCCCGCTGATCGCAGGCACGCACAGGTCAGCCGGCCAGCACGGAAGTTCTCCCCGCGCAGGCGGGGGTGATCCAGGCTCCGGCCTGGTCTCCAGGACCTCGGTGTACTGCTCCCCGCGCGCCGCAGGGGTGATCGGCGGGCTGGTGGTCACGTCCAGATCGGGCCTTCGTCGTCGCCGGGTCCGCCGCCGTGGAGTCAGTGCTGGCAGTCGCAGCGGTGGTGGGCTTATTCGGCGGTGCGCTGGTCGTGTTCGGCGCCCGGGTGGGCCCGGAAGACGGGCCACTGGCCGCCGGCCCGCTCGGTGTCGACGGCGGCCTGGACCGCGGCGAGCATCTCCACGACCAGGCCGAGTCGGTGGTCGACGGTGTCCGGGTGCTCAGCGAGGTGGCCGCGGGTGGCGAAGTCGGAGTAGTCGGTGATCAGGCCGGTCGCGGCGACCTGCGGCGAGTCCATCCTCGCGTTGATGTCGGTGCTGGTCACAACTGGATCCTCTCGATCAGGGGTGATGGCTCGGATAACAGAGGTCACGCGGCACCGCGGGCGGGAGCCGGCTGCGGCTGGCGAGCGGTGCGCAGCGGGATCGTCTCGGTTCGGGTGGCGCGGGCGACGGCGAGTGCGGCGCGGTGGCGTGCGCGCTGCTGGCGGTCGTGGTCGTTGGTGTAGGCGGCCGGGGTGGTCTCGATCGCGGTGCGGTGGGCGTCCTCGGGTTCGCGCAGCCGGTTGTAGTGCCGGGTCAGGATGGCTTCCCGCTGGGCGGTGGCTTCGTCGACCGCAGCATGGCGGGCCGCGGCGTCCTCGCGCATCCGGCGGCGTAGTTCCTGGTAGGGGGTGTGGTCGGCGAGCGGGTTGCGGGCCGGAACTGTTGGTACGGGGCAGGGCACGGGCCGCTTGTCGACGTCGTGGTCGGGCCGCAGTGCGGGGGCAGGGCCGACACGGACGTCGATAGCGGTCACGGTTCCGGGCCGCAGCTGGTCGAGGACGGTGAGGATGCGGCGGGTCTGGTAACGGAGCTGGGCGGCCCAGGCCGGGGAGTCTGCGACCACGCGCAGGCAGCGGGTGGTGGGGTCGTAGCCGGCGAGGTGCCAGTGCGCGGCGGCGTCCGGGCCGACGATCGAGGGCCAGCGGTCCCGCAGGCCTCCGCCGGCGGTGCCCAGGGTCCAGCCGTGCGCGGCGACCAGGGCCAGGAACACCTCCGCGATCGGCTGCGGTTCCCGGGGCCCGGGGCCGTGCCGGCCGGCGCGGCGAAGCGTAGCGGCGGGGCGCTTCACCGGGGTGTCACTGCGGCTGGAGGCGGCTTTCCGGGCAGCTCGCAGGGCTGTGCGGGCCAGGTCGGCTCCGCTCGCGACGGGCTGGCTCATCAGGCGCTCACCACCCGGTCGGTGTCCTCGAGATCGGTGGTCCAGGTGTTCAGGAACGCCCAGTCCTGGTCGGTAAGCTCCGTGGCCGGTCGGGCCGGACGCGCGTGCTCGCGCACCCGGCGGTACACGTCGTCCGCCGCGATCCGGTCGAACGCGTACAGGCACCACTGCCGATAGGAAGCACCGAAAACTCCCAGGTCAGCGGCCACCTCGTCCCAGCGGTCCACCGGCTGCCATGTCGGCAGGCGGCTGCCGTGCGGGCGCTTAGCCGGGGCGTCCAGAAGGCCGTCGGCCAGGTAGTACAGCTCGCCGGTCTTCACGACCAGGCCGTGCTCCATCAGCGGGGCCAGGCGGGCGTGGACAGTCGCGCGATGCCGCCGGGTGCTGGCCGCGAGCTCCACCGCGGTCTGCCCGTCCCGGTACGCGAGAGCCGCCACCACCTCCGCAGCCGTCTTGCCCAGACCCCGGGCCCGGAACGCGTCCCGGGTCATCAGGTCGGAGAGGAGGCGGAAGTCCAACTCGGCGGGGGCATCGGACGGGGCAGCAGGCGTCGTGGCGGGGGTGTGTCGCCGGTTGACCCCATCCAGGTACCCGGGGGCCTCGTGCCCCACTTGGCGGTTGGGGTCAACCGGCGACACCACGTCAGCCGACCCCCGCCGGGGCCTGCCCAGCACCCACTTCGAGGACGCCCCCGCCCCGCCCCGCTCGGCCCGCCACAGCCACCCAGCAGCCACCAACCTGGCATCCGACCGCTTCACCGTCGACTCCCCCACCCCGATACCCAGCGCCAGCTGACGCTGCGACACCTCGTGGTCGAACCCGCCAGCCCGCTCACAGAGCCCCAGCCGGTGCAGGAGGTTCGCCCGGTCCGTCTGCCCGGCCTGCCCGGCCCACGGGAACACCTCGATCGCGATCCGACGCTCCGCCAGGGCCGCCATCGCGTCCCGACGCTCTCGGATCGGCGCGGACTCACCCGTCACACGAACAGCACGCCGCCACACCCGGTCCAGGTACTTCGTGGCGTGGTCGTGGCCCTTCGCCCGGGACAGGTCCCGCAGCAGCGCGCCACCGGGCGCCGGAGAGGCGAGCAGGACGTCCCGCAGGGCGAGCTGGTCGGCCCCGGCCCGCGCGAACCCGAACGCGATCGCGCTGGTGACCCGGTGCGTGTCCCGGCCGGCACCCGAGCCGCCGTCGGAGCCGCCCTCCCGGTACCGCTCCATCCCCACACCCTCGACCACCAACGCCCGCATCCGGGCCGACAAGCCGGTGGGGATCTTGGACTGCCAACCCGCGGACCGCTGGCCGGGAACCAGCAGCCAGGCCGGAACTACACCCGACGGGCCGTCCACGGCGACACCAACACCCTCACCCGAACAGGTGATATGTGTCACAGCCCTGGGACTGTGGGCTGCGGCTCCGACAACCGGTCCGACAACCGGTCCCTCAACGAATCCCCTGGAAACGGAGGGTGCAGCGCCCGGATCCCGCCCTGCGGGATCGGCGTCAAGGCCCGCACCGGAAACCCCAAGATCAACAAACCTAGGCAGTGAAGACTGGAAAGGGGTCCTGACCTGCTGCAAAATGGCAGAGCCTCCTGCTCTTACGTGCGGGAACGCAGAAGCGCCCCCTCGGGGGTGTTGGTTCAGCCCGAACCGAAATGCCGCCCATCGCGGGCCTCGGCCGCCAAGCCGAGACCCGTTCCGGGCCCTCGTCCGATCGCCAAATCGGACGGATCACGCAAGACCGCAGTCCAGTGGTTGGCCCCACCGGAAGTGGTCGGGGTTGCTGGCCTCGCCAAAGGCCGGCGCCCCCAAGACGACTAAGTCACACTGACCCCCTTCGGGGGAGAGGTGTACCTGGATACGACGACGGCACCCCGCCGGAGCGACCTCGAACCGGTCGCCTCTACGGCGGGGTGCCGCACGTGTGCCTGCCGATGGGTACGGGTACCCTTCACTGCGTCACCACCTTCCGCGTGGTCGACCGGGACGGGCCCCCGGCCAGGGGCGCCGATCCACTCTGGTGCCGTCCGGACTTGTCCAAGGTCCGGGCGGCAAAGTTCGTTATGGATCACTGTCGGGGCAAGCCTACCCCTGTGGACAACTCGCAGAGTAATGGCGAGCACACCGTGTCGATCTGACGCCCCGACCATGCGACGGCCCGACAAGCCCTTCATCGGCTGGATCCCCTCAGCATCTCCAGGGCGTCCTCCACCGAGATCCCCTGGTCGTCCTTCGCATCCGTCCAATGCCGGAGCGTGTCGGCGACCGCGCGCATCACCTCGTCCGGAAGGCCCGCGGCGCGCAGCGTGTCGGCGGCCTCCTCCAGCTCCGGCGCCCAGCGCCACGCCCGAGCCGCAGTTTTGGCGATGTAGCCGGTCTCGGCCAGGTAGCTGCCCTGCCGCCCGCCGGCCACCTCCAGCAGCGCCCTGTCGACGCCGTGATGCTGAGCCACGCCGTAGGCGAGCGCGGCCAGCACCCGGGAAGCCTTCTGGTAGGCCGTGTAGGAGACCTTCAGCGCGGAGGCCTGACCGATCTCCTCGCCCAGAACCGGCGTCGACACCGGAGTGCCCGAGAACAGCTCCGTCACCAGCTCGGTGGCGTCGGCGGGGCCGGAGAGGAACAGCCGCGTGTGCTTGGCGCCGACCGGCGGGGAACCGATCACCGAGCCGTCGACCACCGCCCGGGCACTGCGGCCCACCAGGTCGGCGATGCACTGCACCCGGTCCGGGCTGATCGCGTTGCCCTCTACGTAGATCCCGGTGAACCCGTGCTGGGCGACATCGCGGGCAACGTCCTCTGCCGCAGCCGGCGGGCACAGGCTGAGCATGACCTCAGCTCGATGGAACAGCTCGCGCAGCTCGGCCACCGGTTCCAGCCCGGCCTGCTCGGCGCGCCGAACGGTCGCGGCGCTCCGCCCGGACGGGCACCACAGCACCCTGGCCCCGGCCGACACCGCGCAGGCTGCGACGGCCGCACCCATGCTTCCCGGATGCAGCACGCCGAGAACTCGCCGATCCGGCGTCACCGGCCACCGCCCCGAACAAGAGCGAGCGCCTCCACAGCGGTGGGCACGACGTGATCCGGCTCCGCGCCGCCAGACCAGGGCTGACCGTGCGAGATCCACACGGTGCGCAGCCCGGCCCTCCGGCCGCCGACGACGTCCAGGTCGGCGTTGTCGCCGATCATCCACCCGCCCTGGGAGAGGTCCCTGCCGACGCTGGCGGCCGCGGCCTCGAAGATCTGCCGCTCCGGCTTCCGGGCACCAACTTCTTCGGAGATGCACGCGGCGCCGACCACGTCGGCGATGCCGGACGCCTTCAGCTTGGCGCGCTGGATCTGCCCGCCGCCGTTGGTAACGACGACGACCTGGTGGCCGGCCTCCCCAACCGCGGTCAGAGCCTCCATCACACCGGGGAACGGCTTCACCGACGCGGCGAGCTGCGGCTCGTACCGCGACCAGAGCTCGCTCGGCGAGTCCGGGAGACCGAGCTCGGCGCACAGGGCCTCGATCACGTCGAGGTCCGCCCGGATCTGCATGGCCTCGAGCATCCGCTGCTCGACCGCCGGTCCCAGATCGTGTTCCATGCAGTACCCGGCCACCCAAGCCGTCACTGCGGCGAGCCGGTCGATCAGCGTGTCGTCGAAGTCCACCAGCACCAGGTCGCCATCGCCGCGCGTGGCGGTGAGCGCCTGGCGGATCTGCTCGGCGGCGGCCTCGGGCCCGACCTCGTCGCTGCGGATGGTCAGGTCGAAGCGGAAGTCGGGGTTGTCGTCGAGGTCGGCCCGGGTCGCGTCCCACGCGGCCAGCCGCGCCGGAGTGTCCGTGTCGCCCCGGCCGTTCGATCGCGCCTCGGTGATCTCCCGCGGACACCACAGCAGGACGGTCAGCCACTGGGCCGGGTAGCCGTCGAGTACGGCCCGCACCCCGTCGACCTGGCCCAGGTGCATCACCGGAACCCCAGCCGTGAACGCAGTGTCCAGCCCCGGCCGGTCCGTCACGTACGTGCTCTCGTACCGAGAGTTCTCGTACACGACCGCGCCCGACGCTCGCAGCTCCTCCAACTGCTCGGGCGTGCCCATGCGGTAGCCGGCGAATCGGCCGGTCCCGACCTTCACCCGCGAGAACAGGGAGAAGGCGGCGTCGAGATCGGCCAGGGCCCGGGTGATGGTGTCCTTTCCTGCGGCCGGCGGGCCGTAGAGGATCACGCCGCGTACGGCGGGTGCCTCGTTCATGCGTAGACCTCCCGGATCGCCTGGCGGGCCTGGTCGGCGAGGGAGATTGCGGCGCCGAGCCGGTTGTCGACAACCAGGTGCGGCACGGCCGGCCGCAGGTCGACGTCGATCGTCTGCAGGTACTCGTTCCACCGCTGGAGCTTCCAGGCATCCCGGGCCGCCGAGCGGAAGGTGATGTACTCGCGCATCGACTCGGCGTCGCACCGTACCCAGATCGGCGCGACATCGACGCCGAGCGAGGCGCAGCGGTTCATGAGCCGCTGCATCCAGTCCGCGTTGGTCATCTCGGCGACGAACGGCGCCGTGAGCACTGTGCTAATGCGGCAGTTGATGTTGGCCCAGGCGGCTTGCATCAGGCAGTCGTACTCGAGGTCCCGGACCTGCTCCCGGTACAGATCGGTGTGCCGGTCGTTCGGGTCGCCGCCCAGTGAGACCAGCAGCCTTTCCACCAGTGGCCGGGTCAGCGGGTCCTTGTCCAGCAGCGGCCAGCCGGTCAGCTGGGTCAAGAACCGGGCGAACTCCGTCTTGCCGGATCCGGCGTAGCCGCCGACAAGGACCACGACCGGGCGGTGCGGGTCGCCACCGGTGTGCCGGCGCTTCCAGGCGTCCAGGATCCGCTGCTGCACGCCCAGGTGGTCGGCTTCGTCGCTGCCAGCCGCGATCCGGTGGATCGCCCGCTCGACAGCGAGCACGTGCCCGCCGTTGTGCTCGTCGCTCGCAGGCGTCAGGCGGAAGGCCGTTTCCTCGCCCGGCAGCGCAGCGCGGAACCCGAGCTCGGGGTCCGTCGCCCGGTACAGCAGGCAGTACGCCCGCCGGTAGTGCGGCCCAGGGTAAACCTCACCCTGCTCGTGCTGCCACAGGGTCTGTGGATTCGCGGCCGGGATGCCCCTGAGCTTCGCCTCCTCGGCGACCTGGCGCAGCTTCTCCCCCGCCCTCTCCAGCGTCAGCCCATGCGCTTCCCGCTGGGCACGCAGCAGGTCAGGCCGCCACCCCGCACGTTCCTTCGCCATCCCCCCACCCTCCAGTGTCACCATGCCCGGCAGCCTAGGACTGACCAGCCAAAACCCATGTGTACGCAGATGTGAATTCGTGTGTATGGACGTGTTGATGGAGCTGATGACGCAGCTGTGATTCTTCGTCAGGCCCTCAGCCGCTGTGATGTACCTCGCAAACGGCTGAGGGAATCGGGCGAATCGGAGGTGAGCATCAGTGGCCGTCCTCGGCATTGCCGTCATGGGCAGGGCGGGCGCTTGGGTGCCGGCTGATCGAGTAGCCGATCTCGAAGAGTTCGCTGCTCATGCGGGTGTCGTTGACTTCGACCACCTGCCCAGTCGGCGAAGCGGTGACCCGCAGCACGCGCAGCAACGGGACGCCGACATCGGTCGGCAAGCCCAGTGCTTCGGATTCCTCGGGCGACGGCATTCGCGCGGAGACGGTCTCGCGCCACTCGAGCGGGCCGTGGCCCATCTCCTCCAGCCTGTCGTAGATGCCGCCAGGACCGGTGTCGGCCTCAGCCAGTCGGCTGCCTCGGGCCATGTCGGCCGGCAGGTAGCTGGTCGCCAGCTGCATGGGAGTTCCCGTCTCGGGATCTCCCATCACCCGGTCTCGCACCAGGACTTCGGCTCCCGGCTCCAGACCCATGAGCCCAGCCAGGTCGATCGGGACCACGCCCCAGTTGATCGTGGGGGGCTGGAGTGCCTTCCACGGCTGGGCAGTGGGGTCGAAGTAGTAGCCGATCTCATCGCGGAAGACTTCGCGGGACCGGGTGACCCGCATCTTCTCGGGACGCTCGCGGACGATCGTGCCGCGGCGTCGGATCGCGACGACCAAGCCCTCTTGCTCCAACAACGCGATGGCGCTGCGGACGGTTTGGTAGCCAGCGCCGTACTGCTCCTGGAGCTCCGTCAGCATCGGGAGCTTGTCGCCGGGACGGTACTGCCCCTCGGCGATCTTCTGACGCAGGTCAGCGGCGATCTCGCGATACGAGGCAGCCACGGCGGTCACCCCTTTCTAAGGCTGGACGGACCAAGTCTAGCGATAGCTCTATCAGGCGCAGACGGTGGGACACAACGTCGATCGCGACATATAGCTATCGGTATTGACATCATGCAGCCGGTCCGCTCTACTTGGCAATAGCGATAGCTATAACGCTCCGTAAGGGAGTGGGGGATCGCTGTAACCCTTGACATCTCCATAGCTCGACCTGCACCGAGCCGCTCACGGTACATACGGGTGACGATCCACGAGGTCCCCGCCGCCGGGCTACGGACAGCTCTCACGCAGCGGTTGCGCTGCCCGCCCACCACGGCTTTCGGCCGTGGCGGGCGGAGAACGCAACGGCAACGAGATCCCCGAGACCGAGGGAGACACCCCATGCGTCACAACGGCCGGCCTGCCCTGAAGGCCTCGCAGATCCGCTCCACCCACATCACGCTCCACCCCAGCGAGCCCGTCACCGTCGTCTGCACCGACTGCGGGACCTGGCGCAAGCTGACCCGCTCGATGATCCCCGCGCACCGCTCCACCGACCTCGGCCGCGACCTGCGCGACGCCGACGGCCGCCAGATCCGGCGGGACACGCGGTGCCCCGGCAGCGGCCAGCGCATCCAGATGGACCTCACCGTGGCCCGCTGGGTCACGCAGGTCGAGGACGGCCTCGCCGAGGTCGCCGCCCGCCGGCCGACCACCGTGCTCCGCAAGATTCCGACGCCGAAGCCGCCAGCGCTCCACCAGCTGGCCCCGGCCGCGCCCACCGCCGACACGGCCCGCGCGGCATTCGACTCGCACAGCGCCCGATGCGCCGGCCGCAAAGACAAGACCACCCGCGAGAACAGCACCACCGGCTGCTCCGGCACCCGGCTGTGCACCGACGGCGCCCGCCTGTACGCCACCTACCTGCAACTGCTGCGCCAGGAGCCGGAGCGCCTCGCCGCCCAGGCCCGCGCCGAGCAGGAGCAGCGGGAGCAGTTGGAGGAGGACGCCATCCAGGCCGGTGAGCAGCTGCGGCGCCGTCAGGCCCTGTGGGCCGAGCGGTCCGCGCAGTCGGACCACGACGCCTGGGTGCGCCGGGTCGAGCCGCTGTACGGGCACGCCGATTCCCGTCGGCGGTTGTTCGGCCCGCAGCTCCCGACCCAGGGCTACATCACGCAGGAGGCGTCGCTGGCGCTCGCCGCCGGGCGTACCGAGGCGGCGGTCCGCGAGGCCAGCCCGGTGCGCAGGAACTCCTCCGCCGTCTGACCGGCCACCACCGGCACGAACCGCCACGGCCGCCGCCCACCCCCTGAGCACGACGGGGTGGGCGGCGGCCGTTGCTCTGCCCGCACAGCATCCCCGCCCCGCGTGACCAATTCCGAGGAGACCGCGATGCCCGACCCCCTCACCGCCCCCGCCGCCGTGCTGCTGGCCGAGGCCTACAGCTGGCACTCGGGGAGCCTGCGCGACCTGGTCCTCAAGCTGCTGGACGACGCCGGCCCGGACAATATCGCCAGCGACACGGTCGACGACCTGTGCGCCGAGCTGTGGCTGCACGCCGCCGGACTCTTGGCGGTCCGCAGCTGCTCGTACACCGAACTCCTCGACGTCCTGGACTTCAGCACCGAGATCCTGGTGAACCGCCTCCAGCGCCAGCCGGCGGTGCGCCTGACGGGTCGACTGGCCACCGCCGCCGACGCGGTCGACGTCGCGGAGCTCGCCGCCGCCGCGACGGACCACGGCCCCCTGCCCCGTCCCCGGAGCCGGTGGGCTCTCAAGTACATGAGCGCGCTGCACACCGCCGCCTGATGCGTACCCACCTGATCGCCTACCTGGCCCGTACCGGCGCCAGCGTCGAGCAGGGCGTAGCTCGCGTCCCGTCGCAGCGGGGCCGGCCGTCCTGGCACGAGTGCGCGGACGTCGTCCCCGGATACCTCATCGGGCAGTACCTCGGTTCAGCCCCTGAGCCCGAGGAGATGCGGCCCAGGAGCCGCCCCGCTTGACCCTGCTACCACCAGTCCGACGAACGACCACGGCCCGGGGGGTGGCCCCCCAGGTGTCGGGGGGGGCGGGCGGGTGCGGCGGTGGGAGGGGTATAGATGGCATAAAAGAGAAG
>NZ_JBHYUU010000093.1:0-2722 GCF_042749955.1 Kitasatospora sp. NPDC059462
TACCCCCCTTTACCCCCCCCGGTGCGTGGGGTTTTTTTCTTTGTTCGCGTGGGGGCCGGGGGGGGGGGGGGGGGGCGGGGGGGGGGGGGGGGGCGGGGGGCCCCCCCCCCCCCCCCCCGACCGGATCCTCCGGGTCGCCGTCCACTACCGCACCGGCCTTCGCCCGAACCGCCTGAACCAGCAGGTCGACCCACAACACTGACCTGCCCGCACCCGGACTTCTGCAACAGGCCTCAGCGGGCGGCGGCCGGTGCCGGGGCGTACCCGGCCGGGCGGGTGGTGAACGTGCCCCGGCCCCGGGTGCGGCTGCGCAGGGCGGTGGCGTAGCCGAACAGTTCGGCGAGCGGCACGACCGCCGTCACCACCGCCGTCCCGCCGCGGGGGGCGGGGCGCGCCCCCGCCCCCCGGCGCGCCGCGGGCCGGCAGCCGCGGGCCCCCCCCCCCACCCACCACGCGCCGGGGCCGAGCCCCGGACCCGGCCCCGGCGCGCGGCGAGGTCACCGAGCACACCGCCCACCGCCTCCTGCGGCACGGTCACCGTCACCTCGGCGACGGGCTCCAGCAGCACCATCCGGCAGGCCCGCAGGGCCTCGCGCAGCGCCAGCCGCCCGGCGGTGCGGAAGGCGAGCTCCGAGGAGTCCTTCGGATGGGTGGCGCCGTCGGTCAGGACGACCCGCAGGCCGGTCACCGGGTGGCCTCCCAGCGGGCCCTCGGCGAGCGCGTCCCGGCAGCCGGCCTCGACCGCCCGGACGTACTCCGTCGGCACCCGCCCGCCGGTGACGGTGGACGCGAACACGAAACCCTCCCCCTCCTCCTGCCCGGCCGGACCGGCCGGCGGTGCCACGTCGAGCACCACGTGGGCGAACTGGCCGGCGCCGCCCTCCTGTTTGACGTGCCGGTGGACGTGGCCGGTGACCCCGCTCCGCACGGTCTCCCGGTGGGCGACCTGCGGACGGCCGACGGTCACCTCGCATCCGAGGGAGCGGCGGATCCTCTCCACCGCCACCTCCAGGTGCAGTTCGCCCAGCCCGGACAGCACCCGCTGTCCGGTCTCCGGGTCGGTGCGGACGACCAGCGACGGGTCCTCCTCGGCGAGCCGGGCGAGCGCCACGGCCAGCCGCTCGGTGTCGACCGATCGGCGTGCCTCGACCGCCACCGTCACCACCGGTGCCGCCGTCACGGCCGGCTCCAGGACGAGCGGCGCGCCGGGCGCGCAGAGCGTCGTGCCGGTCCGGGCGGCCTTGACGCCCGCCACGGCGACGATGTCGCCGGCGACCGCCGTCTCCAGCTCGACGTGGTCGGCCTGCACCCGCATGATCCGGGCGATCCTCTCGGTGCGGCCGGTACCGGCGTCCAGCACGGTGTCCCCCTTGCGCAGCGTGCCCGCGTACAGGCGCAGACAGGTGAGCCGGCCGGAGGCGGTGACGTTCACCCTGAACACCAGCGCGGTGAGCGGCCCTTCGGGATCGGCGGCCCGCTCCTCCTCCCCGGCCTGCCCCGCGCCGCGCACCGCCGGAACGTCCAGCGGCGACGGCAGGTAGGCCGTGACGGCGTCGAGCAGCGTCTCGATCCCGCGGTTGCGGTAGGCCGAGCCGCACAGCACCACCACCGCCTCGCCGCTGCGGGTGAGGTCCCGCAGGGCGGCGGCCAGGGTCGCGGTGGAGAGCGCCGAGTGTTCGACGAACTCCTCCAGGGCGGCCGGATGGAGCCCGGCCACCGCCTCCTCCAGCAGCGCGCGCCGCCGCCCGGCCTCCGCCCGGAGGCCGTCGGGCACCGGGCCGTGTCGCAGGTCGTCGCCGTCGGGGCCGCCGTCCCAGGTCAGGGCACGCATCGTCAGCAGGTCGACCACGCCGGTGAAACCGGACTCCCGGCCGATGGGCAGGTGGACGGCCAGCGGGGCCGGGTGCAGCCGCTCCCGGATGGCGGCGACGGTGGCGTCCAGGTCGGCGCCGGCCCGGTCCAGCTTGTTGACGAACGCGATCCGCGGCACGCCGTGCCGGTCGGCCTGGCGCCAGACGCTCTCGCTCTGCGGCTCCACGCCCGCGACGGCGTCGAACACAGCGACCGCCCCGTCCAGCACCCGCAGCGAGCGCTCGACCTCGTCGGCGAAGTCGACGTGGCCGGGCGTGTCGACGAGGTTGATCCGGTGGCCGTTCCAGGCGCAGCTGACGGCCGCCGCGGAGATGGTGATGCCCCGTTCGCGCTCCTGCGGGTGGCAGTCGGTGACGGTGGTGCCCTCGTGGACCTCGCCGCGGCGGTGGGTCTCGCCGGTCAGATAGAGGATCCGCTCGGTGACGGTGGTCTTGCCCGCGTCCACGTGGGCGAGGATGCCCAGGTTGCGGACGGCCGCGATGCCGGTACGGATGTCGGTGCTGCGCATGGCCCGGTGCCTTTCGGAGCTCTCGGGAAGAAGAGGGCAGCGCGATCGCGGCGACGACGACGGCGCGTCCGCCGGAGAGCCCTGCTCCCCGGCCGGTCGTCAGGTCGTCGCGCACACCCGGTGCCGGCCGCGCAGCGGGCACCGGAGGGACGAGGACACCAGGATCACCTCGAACCGGGACGAGGGGACGACGGCAGCGGTGCGGTGGCGCACGACCGGTCCTCCCTCGGCTCGTCACGTCGCGCGCCGCCACCCGAACCGGGCGGCGCGCCGCCGGGGGCCGCGTGTAGGTACCAGTGTCATATAAACAACAGACGCAGCCGCCGACCACCAAAGAGTAAA
>NZ_JBHYUU010000093.1:2732-32444 GCF_042749955.1 Kitasatospora sp. NPDC059462
CGTGTTTCGTCGGGGGGGTTTTTTTTTTTTTAACCCACCCCGCCCCGCGGGGGGGGGGGGGGGCCCCCCCCCCGGCCCCCCCCCCGCGCCCCCCGCCGCCCCCCCCCCCCGCCCGGGGCCGCCCCGCCTCCGGGTGCCGAGTGTAGGAACCGGCCCGTGCCCGGGTCATCCGGTTTTCCCACCCGCCCCGACCACCCGCCCCGACCACCCGACCACCCGACGATCCGAAGACCCGACCCGGCCCTGCCGGCCGACCCGGCCGACCCCGCCCGACCGGATCCCCGCAAAGGATCGTCGGCGAACCGCCCGCACTGTTACCGTCAGGCATGGGAACCGACACCAGCGGCCCCGCCGCGAACGCCGAACCACCCCTGCCCGAATCCGCCACGGCCGCAAGCCCGTTGGACATCGCCGCACTGCGCGCCGACACTCCGGGCTGCGAGTCCGTCATCCACTTCAACAACGCCGGCGCCGGCCTGATGGCCCGTCCGGTGCTCCAGGCGATGGCCGACCACCTGCACCTGGAGGCCACCACCGGCGGGTACGAGGCCGCCGAGGCCCGCGCCGCCGAGGTCGCCGGCTTCCACACCGCCGTGGCCCGGCTGCTCAACGCCGCACCGGGCACCGTCGCCTTCGCCGGCAGCGCCACCCACGCCTACGCCAAGGCGCTCTCCGCGATCGACTTCCGGCCCGGCGACACCGTCCTCACCACCCGCAACGACTACGCCTCCAACCAGATCGCCTTCCTCTCGCTGCGCCGCCGCTTCGGCGTGCGGGTGGTGCACGCCCCGGACCACCCGGACGGCAGCGGCGTCGACGTCGGGGCGATGGCGGCCCTGATGCGCACCGAACGGCCCCGGCTGGTGGCCGTCACCCACGTCCCCACCAGCTCGGGCCTGGTGCAGCCGGTCGCCGAGATCGGCCGGCACTGCCGCGAACTCGACCTGCTCTACCTGGTCGACGCCTGCCAGTCGGTGGGCCAGCTGGAGGTCGACGTCGAGGAGATCGGCTGCGACCTGCTCACCGCGACGGGCCGCAAGTTCCTGCGCGGGCCCCGGGGTTCGGGCTTCCTGTACGTCTCCGAGCGGGCGCTGCGGGCCGGCTACGAGCCGCTGTTCATCGACCTGCACGGCGCACGCTGGACGGCTCCCGGCGAGTACCGGCCGGTCGGCACGGCGGCCCGCTTCGAGGAGTGGGAGTTCTCGTACTCCACCCTGCTCGGCTGCGCGGAGGCCGTGCGCTACGCGCTGCGGGTCGGCCCGGCCGCGGTCGCGCGGCGGACCCCGGGGCTCGCCGCCCGGCTGCGCGAGCGGCTCGACGGGCTGCCCGGGGTGCGTCTGCTCGACGGCGGCCCGGCGCCCGCCGCGCTGGTGACCCTGACGGTCGCGGGGTGGCAGGCGGAGCCGTTCAAGGCGGCCCTGGACGCCCGGGGCGTCAACTCCTCGCTGAACTTCCGCGAGTACGCGCAGTTCGACTTCGACGACAAGGACGTCGCCTGGTGCCTGCGGCTGTCGCCGCACTACTACAACACCGAGGACGAGGTCGACGAGGTGGCCGACACCGTCGCCCGGCTGGTCCGCGGCGGCCCGGGTGCGAACGGGCGGGCCCCGGCACGGGAGGCCGGCCGGTGACCGGCGCGGGGACCGCCGCGGGGACCGGCCGCTCTCAGCTCCGCCGGGACGGCGTCGCAACGGCCCCCCGCACCCGGTCCTCCGCCACCCCCTCCCCGGCGGCGCCCCGGTCGCCCCGGTCCCCCCGGTCCCCCCGGCCGGGCCGGCCGAGGGCGACACCGGCCAGGACCAGCAGCAGGCCCGCGGCCTGCGCCGGGCCGAAGCCCTCGCCCGCCAGCGCGGTGCCCAGCAGGACGCCGGTCAGCGGGTTGAGCAGCCCCACCAGCCCGACCGTCCCGGGCGGGAGACGCCGCAGACCGGCGAACCAGGCCGTGAAGGCCAGCGCGGTCGCCACCACCGCGACGTAGCCGAAGGCGAGCAGTTCCCGCCCGGTGGGCGCCACGGGCGGGCCCTCGACGGCGGCGGCCAGGGGCAGCAGCACCACCCCGCCGGCCACCAGCTGCCAGGCGGTGGTGGTGAGGACGTCCGCGCCGTCCCGCCAGCGGCCGGCGAGCACGTAGCCGAGCGAGGAGACGAGCATCGCCGCCGCCGAGGCGGCCAGGCCGGGCAGGCTGACCGGCTCGGCCCGGGTCAGCAGCATCAGCCCGACCCCGCCCAGGCCCACCAGCGCGCCGAGCAGGTGGGCCCGGGCGGGGCGGGCGGCGGTCAGCGCCCAGGCGAGCAGCAGCATGGCGAGCGGCGAGGCCGCCATCACCGTGGCGGCCACGCCGGTGGCCAGCGACTGCGAGGCGATGTAGAGCAGGACGAAGAATCCCGCGGTGTTGAGCAGCCCGAGCAGCGCCGAGCGCCACCACCAGGCTCCGCGCGGCCGGCGCGGGCGCAGCGCCAGCAGGAGCAGGCCGGCGGGCAGGGCCCGCAGGGCGGCGCCCCAGAGCGGTCGGTCGGCCGGGAGGAACTCACGGGTGACGTAGTAGTTGGCGCCCCAGGCCACCGGTGCCACGGCAGTCAGCAGGATCCACCGAAAACTGGCTTCCATGGAAGACAATATAACTTCCCGGGAAGCTACCCGGCTACGATGGAGGTATGGAACGCAGCCGAGACGGCCGGAACCCGACGGACCCGCCCCCCGACCACGTCGCCCTGATCCAGGCCGAGTGGCGCCGCGAGCGGCCCGACCTCGACGTCTCCCCTCAGGCGGTGATCGGCCGGCTGCACCGGCTGGCCGCCCGGCTCACCGAGGAGCTCTGCCTGGTCTACGGGCGCTACGGGCTGGCCGAGGGCGAGTTCGACGTGCTCGCCGCGCTGCGCCGGGCGGGCGCGCCCTTCGAGCGGGCCCCGGGCGAGCTGGCGGCCCGCACCATGGTCACCACCGGCGCGATGACCAAGCGGATCGACCGGCTGGAGCGGGCGGGCCTGGTCACCCGCCGGCGCAGCGAGGCGGACGGGCGCGGCCGGGTGGTCGCCCTCACCGAGGCGGGCCGCCGGCTGTTCGACGAGGCGTTCACCGCCCACATGCGCAACGAGCACCGGCTGCTGGGCCTGCTCGCCCCCGAGGAGGCGGCCGCCCTGGAGGGCCTGCTGACGACCTGGCAGCAGCGCCTGGACCACCCGCAGGACCCGTCGGCGAAATCCGGATGATCCGACCGGATCCCGCGCGATACCGTCGCCGGGTGACGAATCGGACCTGGGACCTCATCCTCATCGGCGGCGCCTCCGGCGTCGGCAAGAGCCTGGCCGCCGCCCGGCTCGCGGCCGGGACCGGCGCCTTCGTCGTCGAGTTCGACGACGTGGTCGCCGCCGCGCAGGAGCTGACCACCCCCGCGCAGCACCCGGGGCTGCACCACTTCACCGACGGCGCCGTCCCGGCGCGGGAGCTGACGCCCGGGCGCGTGCTGGAGCTCCAGATCGCCACCGCCGAGGCGCTGGAGCCGGCCCTGATCGGCGTGGTGCGCAACCGGCTGACCGTCCCGGTCCCCGCCGTCGTCGAGGGCGACTACCTCACCCCGGCCGCCTGCGCGCGGGCCGTCGCGCTGGGGCGGGCGGCGGGGCGGGAGGTCCGGGCGGTCTTCCTGCACGAGGGCGACGCGGACCGGATCGCCGCCAACTACGCGGCCCGCGAGCCGGAGGACGGCGTGCAGACGGACCGCGCCGAGGTCAGCGCCCGGTACTCGCACTGGCTCGCCGACGGGGCCCGCCGGCACGCCCTGCCGGTGGTCGACTGCCGCCCGTGGCCGACGCTCGCCGAGCGGATGGAGCGCGCCCTCGGCGCGGACGGCGCCCCCGGCGGTCAGATCAGCGTGTAGCCGCCGCTGCGGAAGGTCGAGCCGACGTTGCTGCAGTAGGCGTAGGACCAGACCCCGCCGGAGCGGGTGGGCCCGTAGACCACCTGGTTGTTGGCGCACACCGCCCACGCGTAGTAGCTGCGGGTGCCGTCGCAGGAGGCGCCGTAGCTGACGTAGTTGCTGTACGTGGAACAGGCCGCCACCCGGGCGGGCGCGGCGGAGGCCGGGACGGCGGCGAGGACCGGGACGGCGAGGGCGGCGGTGGCGGCGAGGGCCGCGGCCGCGGTGCGGATGCTCATGGTGTTCCCCTCCGGTGGGGCTCGTTGAGGTGGACCGGGTCGTGCGGGCTCCACTGTGCGCCCCCGGCGCGTGCCGCACTCCGCAGCAGGACGGGAAACCGCGATCCCCACGGCCCTTGCCGGGACGGGCTGTTGTGTCATGCTCCCGCGACAAATGGGGCTTTTGTTCGCACGGCCGAACAGGTCGGTTCACCATCGCGTGGTGTGACGGTCTTTCGTGGACGATTGGCTGCCGTCGGCCTGGTGATCATGCACCCGGGCCGCGCCGTTTCCGCGGCGCCCCATGCCGCCGACCGCGTCCTGCGCTCGCACCGGCGGCACGCACGTCCCGTCGCAGTACGAGGAGCTGAACCACCGATGTCACCGCCCGTCACCCCCACGACGACCGCCCCCGCCGCCCCGCCCGCCCCGCGCCGCCGCCGGCGCTCCGCCGCGGCGGTCGCGCTCTGCGCGCTCGTCGCCGCCGGACTGCCCGCCCTCGCCCCCGCCACCGTCTGGGCCGCGCCCGGCGCACCGGCCGCCCCCGGCACCGCCGCCGACCCCGGTCCGGTGCTGGACCGCCCCGGCGAGTCGGTCGTCACCCGGCGCGAGGTCACCCCGATCGCCCCGGGGCTGACCATGACCGACTTCGACCGGCTCGGGAAGACCGGCTGGATCCGCGGCAAGGTCCTGGTCGCCGACCTCGCCACCGAGGGCCTGAGCGTGGACTACCTGTCCTCCGGCCAGGTGACCACCCGCCGGACCGTCACCGACATGGCCCGGGGCGCCGGCGCGGTCGCCGCCATCAACGGCGACTACTTCGACATGAACGCCTCCGAGGCGCCGCTCGGCGTCGGCGTCTCCCGCGAGGACGGCCTGATCCACGCCCCCGTCGAGGGCTGGAACCAGGCCGTGACCGTCGGTGCCGACGGCCTGGCCCGGATGGCCGAGGTGTTCCTGGAGGGCCACGCCGCCCTGCCCGGCGGCCGCGAGCTGACCCTCGCCGGCGTCAACACCTACGGCCTGCCCGCCGACGGCGTCGGCCTGTTCACCCCCGCCTGGGGCACGGCCTCGCGCGCCAAGGTCGCCGGCGGCTCGGCCGAGGTCACCGAGGTCGAGCTGCGCGACGGCCGGGTCACCGCCGTCCGCGACCACCTGGGCGGCGCCGTGCCCGAGGGCGCCACCGTGCTGGTCGGCCGGGAGGCCGGCGCCCGCGCGCTGCGCGACCTCAAGCCGGGCGACCAGGTGTCCACCGGCTACCGGCCGCGCGCCTCCTTCGGCGAGGTCGCGGTGGCGGTCGGCGGCTACCAGGTACTGGTCCGCGACGGCGTCGCCATGCGGCCCGGCGAGAACGACGGCAACGAGCTCAACGCCCGCACCGCCGTCGGCTTCTCCGCCGACAACAAGCGGATGTACCTGGTCACGATCGACGGCCGGCAGGCCGACAGCCCCGGCATCAGCCTGCCCGACCTCGCGGTGCTGATGCGCGACCTCGGGGCGCGCAACGCGCTCAACATGGACGGCGGCGGCTCGGCCGCGATGGCCGCCCGGCTGCCCGGCACCGCCGAGGCCGGCACCGTCAGCAGCCCGTCCGACAACGGCGGGGAGCGCGCCGTCGCCAACGGGCTCGGCCTGTTCTCCGCCCCGGGATCCGGCCGGGTCAAGGGCTTCCGGGTGCGCCCGGCGGAGAGCGTGGACACCGCGAGCCGGGTCTTCCCCGGCCTGCACCGCACGGTCCGCGCACTGCCGCACGACGAGACCTTCGGCCCGGTGACCGGCAGCACCCCGGCGGTCCGCTGGGCGGCCGCCGGGACCGGCGGCACCGGAGCCGTCGAGGTGTCCGGCCGGGGCACCGGGGCCGTCGTCACCGGCCGCACCTCCGGACCGGCCGCCGTCACCGCCGCGGCCGACGGCGCCGAGACCGGCACCCTGCCGCTGACCGTGCTCGGCGCGCCGGTGCGGATCACCGCCGGCACCGACCCGATCGGCCTGGAGAGCGCCGGCGCCACCGCGAAGATCGCCGTCACCGGCTACGACGCCCAGGGCCATGCCGCCCCGGTCGAGGCCGCGGACATCACCGTCACCGGCGGCGCGGGCGTGGTCGAGACCTCCGCCGCCGACGACGGCTCGATCGCCCTCAAGGCGCTCGCCGACGGCACCTCCGCCACCCTCAAGCTGACCGTGGGCGGTCTGGAGAGCGCCGTCGCCGTCACCGTCGGCATGGCCGAGAAGCCGTTCGCCGACTTCTCCGACGCGGCCGCCTGGAAGTCCGGCAACGACCGCGCGCCCGGCGGCGGCGTCGCCCCGGCCGCCGGCCACGACGGCGGCAAGGGCCTGCGCCTGAGCTACGACTTCACCCAGTCGACCGGCACCCGCGGCCAGTACGCCATCGCCCCCGAGGGCATCGTGCTGCCCGGCCAGCCGCGCTCGCTCACGATGTGGATCGAGGGCGACGGCAACGGCGCCTGGCCGCGCATCCAGTACCGGACCGCCGCCGGCGTCACCGCCAACCTGGACGCGCCGATGGTCACCTGGACCGGCTGGCAGAAGGTCGAGTTCCCGATCCCGGCCGGCGTGCAGTACCCGCTGACCTTCCAGCGCTTCCGGCTGATGGAGACCAGCGCCGCCCGTTCCTACACCGGTGCGCTCACCCTGGCCGACCTGCGGGCCAAGGTGGCACCGGACGTCGAACTGCCGGTGCGCCCGAAGGTCACCGACCCGGTGGTACTCACCCACGGCACCGTCGACGGCAAGCCGCTGCGGGTCGCGGTGATGTCGGACGCCCAGTTCATCGCCCGCGCCCCGGAGAGCGACATCGTGCAGGCCGCCCGCCGCACGCTGCGCGACATCGCCGCCGCCAAGCCCGACCTGCTGGTCATCGCCGGCGACCTGGTCGACGAGGCGAGCCCGGCCGACTTCGCCCTCGCCCGCAAGGTGCTGGACGAGTTCGACCGGCTCACCGGGCGCAGCATCCCCTGGCACTACGTGCCCGGCAACCACGAGGTGATGGGCCCCGGCACCATCGACAACTTCACGGCCGCGTTCGGCGCGACCAGCAAGGTGTTCGACGTCAAGGGCACCCGCTTCATCACCCTGAACAGCGCGCTCGGCTCCTTCCGGGCCAGTGGCTTCGACCAGATCGCCAAGCTCCGCACCACGCTGGACGAGGCCGCCCAGGACCCGTCCGTCACCGGCCTGCTGGTGTTCGACCACCACCCGACCCGCGACCCGCTGCCCGACCAGGGCAGCCAGCTCGGTGACCGCAAGGAGGCCGCCCTGGTCGAGCAGTGGCTGGCCGGCTTCCGCGCGGGCGGCAAGTCCGCCGCCATGGTCAGCGGCCACGTCGGCGCCTTCCACGCGAGCAGCGTCGACGGCGTCCCGTACCTGATCAACGGCAACTCCGGCAAGGGCCCGGCCGCCGAGCCGGAGCGCGGCGGCTTCACCGGCTGGACGATGCTCGGCATCAACCCGGCGGCCGGCAGGGTCACCGACCCGTACGCGGTGCCGGACGACGCCTCGGCCTGGCTGCGCGCCGAGGTGCGGGCTCGCGCCGACGCGGTGCAGCTGACCGTCCCCGCGACGCTCGGCCTGCTGGAGTCCGCGCCGGTCGACGCGACCTTCACCCAGGACGGCGAGCGCACCGTGCCGGTCGCCTGGCCGGTCACCGCCCAGTGGGGCGGGCAGGGCGTGCACATCGGCCCGGCCGCCGACGCCCCGCGCGGCACCGTCGCCGCGTACGACCCGGCCACCCGCACCCTCACCGGTCTGCGTCCGGGCAGCGCGACGCTCACCGTCACCGTCGGCGGCGTGACGGCGGAGCGCGCGCTCACCGTCGGCTCCGTCCCGGCGTGCACCACCACGCTGCGCGGCCCGCAGAAGAAGCTCGCCCTCACCTCCGGCGTCACCTGCCTGGACGGCGCCACGGTCACCGGCCCGGTGCTGGTCCAGCCGGGCGCGGCGCTGGTCGCCCACGGCACGACCTTCAAGGGCCCGGTCTCGGCCCGCGGCGCGGCGGCCTTCGTGCTGACCGACAGCCAGGTGTCCGGCCCGGTCTCGGTGAGCGGCTCCACCGGGCAGGTCGCCCTGCTCTGGTCGACCGTCGAGGGCCCGGCCCACCTGGCGCTCAACACCGGCGGCACCGCGGTCGCCGGCAGCACGGTGCGCGGTCCGCTGGACTGCGCCGGCAACACCCCGGCCCCCGGCAACGGCGGCCACGGCAACACCGTGAACGGTCCGAAGGGCGGTCAGTGCAGCGCCCTGTGACGCTGCCGGACCCCTCCTGACCCCGGCCCGGGGGGGGGGGGCCCCCCCCCCGCGCGGCGCGGCCCGCGGGGGCGCCGGGGGGGGGGGGGGGGGGCGCCGCGGGGGGGCGGGCGCCCCCTCCCCTCGCCCCGCGCCGCGGGGGCCCCCCCCCCCCCCCGCGGAGCGGCCCCCACCGGGACTGCGGCGTTCCGCCGGCCCGGGCCGGCGGCTCAGAGCCCCCAGAACGCCCCGCTCAGCCCCACCGAGCGCAGGTACTCGGCGGCCGCGGCCGGCTCGCGCCGGGTGTACGGCGAGCCGAGCCGCCCCTCGTACCAGTGCGCGGCGAGCCGCCAGAGGGTGCCCAGGTCGAGCACGCTGCCACGCGGGTTGCCGGTGGCGGCGAGCCAGGCGTCGACGCAGTCGGTGGAGCAGAACAGCCGCTGGTGCGCGCAGGTGTGGACGACGTCCTCCCACATCCGGGCGGCGGGCACCAGGAAGTGGGCCACCTGCCCGCCCTCCGGCGGGGCCTGCCGGGTGACGGTCCAGGCGTGCGCGCGCCCGCAGGCCGGGCAGGTGGTGGCGACCAGCGCCGGATCGGCGCCGGGGACGAGGTGCGGCAGTGCGAAGGAGTCCCAGGCGCAGCCGCCGAACCACAGGGTGTCGCCGGCCATCACCGAGAAGCCCAGGGGCACGGCCGAGAACGGGTGGGCCATGACGATCGTGTCGTCCGGGCCGAGGGCGAGGTGCCGGGCCCCGGCGAGCCGGCGCAGACCGGCCCGGACCTCCGCTTCGGTGGCGCCCAGCCGGGCGGCCAGCGCGGCGGGGCCGGGGGCCCGGCCGGTGGCGGCGAAGGCGCGGTAGACCGCGAGCCTCAGTTCTTCGGCGTCCACGGCCGTCAGCCCGCCGCGACCGGGGCCGCGACCGGTGCCGCGGCGGGTGGCACGGCCGGGACCGGCGCCGGATCCGCGGCCCGGCCGTCGTGGGCCTCCCGGTGGGCCAGCACCTCGGGCATGTTCTCCTCCGCCCAGTCCTTGATCGCCCGCAGCAGCGGGAGCAGCCCGGCGCCGAGCGGGGTGAGCGCGTAGTCCACCCGGGCCGGGACGGACGCGGTGACCGTACGGGTCAGCAGGCCGTCGCGCTCCAGGGACCGCAGGGTCTGGGTGAGCATCTTCTCGCTGACCCCGGCCAGGCGGCGGCGCAGGTCGCTGTAGCGCTGCGGGCCGTCGGCGAGGGCGTTGACGATCAGGCTGACCCACTTGTCGCCGATCCGCTCCAGCAGCTGCCGGGCGGGGCACTCGGCGAGGTAGGCGTCGTAGCCGGCCCGGGCCGCCGAGCGGCGCTGGGCGGCGGTGGTGGTCGCCATCGGCTCTCCTCTGCGTGCGGTACGCACTCGCGGGTGCGTACTTCCTTCCGGAGAGCAACTCTCCTTAGGTTGGGGGCGGTTGGCAAGCCCCGCCCGTTCCGGAGGCGGGGCCCTGTCGGAGGGAGAGTGCGATGCGCGCCGTGGTCGTCCGCCGGTTCGGCGGTCCGGAGGTCCTGGAACTGGTCGAGGTGGCCGTCCCCGAGCCCGGTCCGGGTCAGGTGCGGGTGCGGGTGGCGGCCGCCGCGGTCAACCCGGTGGACGCGGTGACCCGCTCCGGGGTGCTCACGGAGGCCGGGCTGATGGCGCCCCGGGAGACCGTCGGGATCGGCTGGGACGTGGCCGGCACGGTGGAGCGGCTCGGCCCGGGGGTGAGCGGCTTCGCGGTCGGGGACGAGGTGATCGGGCTGCGCGACCGGCTGGACGTCCCGCTCGGCAGCCACGCCGACGCCCTGGTGCTGGACGCCACCGCGCTCGCCCCCGCGCCGCCCGGCGTGCCCGCCGTCGAGGCGGCGACCCTGCCGCTCAACGGGCTCACCGCCCTCCAGGCCCTGGACCTGCTCGACCTGCCGGCCGGGGCGACGCTGCTGGTCACCGGCGCGGCGGGCGCGGTCGGCGGCTTCGCCGTGCAGCTGGCGGTGCGGCGCGGGCTGCGGGTGGTCGCCGTGGCGGGCGAGCGGGATGCCGCGCTGCTGCGGGAGCTGGGCGCCGAGTGGTACGTGCCGCGCGACGCCCCCGACCCGGCCGCCGCGGTGCGCGCGCTGGTGCCCGGCGGGGTGGACGGCGCGCTGGACGCGGCACTGCTGGGCGTGACGGCGCTCGGCGCGGTGCGCAACCGGGGGGCCTTCGTCGCGGTGGCGGCGGGCGCGGCGCCACCGGGGCTGCGCGGGATCCGGGTCGCCCACGTCTGGGTGACGGCGGACGGCACCGCGCTCGCCGGGCTGGCGGCCCTGGCCGCGCGCCGGGAACTGGCGCTGCGGGTGGCGGACACCCTGCCGCTGGAGCGGGCCGCGGCCGCCCACCGGCGGCTGGCGCGCGGCGGTCTGCGCGGGCGGCTCGTCCTGGTGCCCTGAGGCCGGTGCGCCGGACCGGCCGGCCCGGCGGGCGGCACGGCGGGCGGCACGGCGGGCGGTCCGGCGGGCGGTCCGGCGGGCGGTCCGCGCGGCCGCCGTGGCCTGGCATGATCGCAGGATGAACGACCGAATCATCGCCGCCTGCGACGGGGCGGCCAAGGGGAACCCGGGCCCGGCCGCCTGGGCCTACGTGGTGGCCGACGGCACGGGCGCGCCGCAGCGCTGGCAGTCCGGCCCGCTCGGGCACAGCACCAACAACGTGGGCGAGCTCACGGCCCTGGAGCGGCTGCTGGCCGCCACGGATCCCGCCGTACCGCTGGAGGTCCGGCTGGACAGCACGTACACCCGCGACGCGGTGACGAAGTGGCTGAAGGGCTGGAAGCGCAACGGCTGGAAGACCGCCGCGGGCAAGCCGGTGGCCAACCAGGAGCTGATCCAGCGGATCGACGGGCTCCTGGAGGGGCGGGACGTCACCTTCGTCTACGTGCCCGCCCACCAGGTGGACGGCGATCCGCTGAACGCCGTCGCCGACAAGGCCGCCAGTGACGCCGCCCGCACCCAGGAGGCGGCCGGCGGGACCGCCGCCGACCTGCCGGTCCCGGACCCGGCCGCGAGCGCCCCGGCGCGGGCGCGGCGCGCCCCGGCCGCCGCTTCCGGCGCTTCCGCCGCTTCTGCCGCCAAGCGGCGGACCGCCGGCGGGTCGGCCGGGTCGGGCAAGGCGCCGACGCTCGCCGCGCGCTTCCCCGGGACCTGCCCGTGCTCCCGCCCGTACGCCAAGGGCGACAGGATCACCAAGGTCGGCGGCAGCTGGGGCCACGTGGAGTGCGCGGCCGCGCAGTCCTGAGCCGGACCGGCCGCCGTCCCCGGACGCGTTCCGGCCCCGCCCGGTGCGGCGGGCCCGGAGCCAGGCGACGGCGGCCGCCGGGCCGACCGCCCCCGCAGAGCCCGGCCGGCACCGTCACCACCACGGCCGCGCCGCCGGGCGGTTCGCGTTCCCCGGCCGCCGGACCGTTCGTCCCCCGGGCGTCCATGGCGCGAGTGCAGTCGGCGCCCGTCCGGGGCGGACCCCGCCGATCGGCCGCTCCGGGCGCGGCCGTCAGCGCCGGGCGTGGTGGGTGTCGCCGACGTGTTCGCCGGTCTCCTGGTCGGGGAAGCTGACGGCGAGGGTGACCCGGTACTCGAAGACGTCGTCGCGGTGGCCGGGGACCCGTGCCCAGGCCAGGGAGTGCACTTCGGCCTCGGGCGCCTGCCGGCACCACGCGGCGGCCTCCTCCAGGGCGCGGGCCGCCGAGCGCCCCGTGCAGACCACGGCGGTGTAGGCGGCCACCGCGAGGTCGCCGCCGCTCCGGCCGTCCCGGGAGGCGGAGCGGACCGCGGCCGCCGCCCGGGTCAGATCGCGGGCGAGGTCGTCGACCACCCGGGGCGGCGCGGGCAGGACGGCCGGGGCCTCCGCCACGGTCTCCGGCAGGTTGGTGCTCATTCTCAGGGCCTCCGTCCCTTGGGCATCCCCTTGGTCGCGCGCCCCGCCCCGTCCCGGGATCCGCATGATCACGAGGTCAGGATGCCGGGCCGCCGTTCCTGGCATGACCACTTTCACCAGAACGTCACCCGTCCGGGGAAGACGCCGTCCCGTGCTCGACACCGGCCCGCCCGCACTGATATGAGGGGGTCCTCGCATCCGGGCAGGTCAGCTCGGCCCGGCACCGGCGCCGCCGGGAGCCCGGCCGCACGTGCGCGTACCACCCCCGTGCCCCGGACCGCCGTCCCGGGCGCCCGGGCGCGCCCGCTCCGCGACCGGTCCGCCGCACGTTCCCGGCCGTGACGGATCCGTCCAACTCCTGCAGCAGGAACGGCACATAACGGGTCGACGGGCCCCGTAGGATCCTGCCAGGTCGCCGCCCGCCGCACCGTCGGGCGCCATCGGAGGGGGAATCCATGGACCGCAGGTCACCGCTCACGCCCGGCCGCCGGTACGGCTGGCTGCCCGCGCTGGCCCTCACGGCCGTCGCGGTGGCCGGCTGCTCGTCCTCGGGCGGCGGCTCGTCGACGACCGCCCCCGCGCCGGCCACCACCGCCGCTCCCGCACCCACCACCACGGCCCCGGCGCCGACCCCGACCCCGACCGCCACGACGAGCACGACCCCGACCACGAGCACGGCCACGAGCCCGGGCGCCACCGCCACCGCCACCCCCGCCGGCGCCGGCAAGCGGCCCGCGGACGCCTGCACCCTGCTGACCTCCCCCCAGGTCGTCGCCGCCGTCGGCACCGGCGGCCCGTTCCGGGGCACCCACCCCGACCCGGACAACGGCAAGCCGGTCTGGGGCTGCACCTGGGGCTCCCGGCAGTCCTACGCCCACATCCGGGAGATGGACCCGGCCCTGTACGCCTCGCTGCGGTCCCACCCCGACTACACGGCCACCCCGCTCCCCGGCACCGGCAAGGACGCCTACCTGCTCCGCCGCAAGGACGGCACGAGGCCCGAGGTGAACTTCATCGGCGAGGACGGCCGCGCCTACACGGTCGAGGTGGTCAAGGACCGCGGCCCGGACGACGACGTGAACGCCGAGGCCGAGGCGGTCGCCGCCACCGGGCTGGCGCTGCTGCTCTCCAAGGGCGTGTAGCCGCACCCCGGAACCGGCCGCGCCGCCGCCCGGCGCAGCCGGTTCCCCCCGGGGCGTGAACGGGACGGGCACGATGGTGCCGGGCGGATGCGGGTGCGGCACGGTCATTCGCACAAGGACGCCACGGCGCCGTTGCCCCCGCTCCCCCGACAGCCAAGGCGGATCGCATGAGCCGACCTCACCCACCCGCGCGCCCCACCGGACCGGCCCCGGCCGCTCCGACTCCCGCTCCGGACCCCGCACCGGACCCCGCTCCACTCGCCCCACCCCGCCGGCCCGCCCGGCGCGGACGGACCTCCCGGTCCGCGGCGGCCCTGCTCTCCGGGCTGACGCTGCTCGCCCCCGCCGTCGCCGCCGGAACGCTCGGCGGCTCGACGCCCGCCCGGGCCGACAATCCGACCGTCTCCGGCAACACCCTGCGCACCGCCTGGGACGCCGCCGAGCCCGGCCTCGCCCCGGCGGAGGTCTCCGCAGCCGGTTTCGGCCGCCGCTGGTCCACCGCCGTGGACGGCGCGGTCTACGCCCAGCCGCTGGTCGCCGGCTCGACCGTGGTGGTCGCCACCGCGACCAACCACGTCTACGGCGTCGACGCGGCCGGCGGCCGGATCCTGTGGCACCGCGCGCTCGGCACCCCGGTCCCCTCCGACAGCGCCTGCCTCTCCCCCGGCACCGGCGTCATCTCGACGCCGGTCTACGACCGGGCGAGCGGAACGGTCTACCTGGTCTCCAAGTCCGGCGACGGGGGCGCGCACTTCTCGGTGCACGCCCTCGACGTGAGCTCGGGCGCCGAGCGCAGCGGCTGGCCGGTCGCCGTCCAGGGCTCGCCGGTGAACAGCCCCGGCGTGCCGTTCGACCCGGTCACCTCGGCCCAGCGGGCCGGACTGCTGCTGCTGGACGGCGCGGTCTACTTCGGGTTCGCCTCGGACTGCGGGATCGGCACCTACGTCGGCACGGTCGCCGGCGTCAACACCACGACCCGCAAACTCACCCTCTGGTCCACCGAGTCCGGGTCCGCCTCGCAGAACGCGGGCGTCTGGATGAGCGGCGGCGGCCTGGTCTCGGACGGCTCCGGGCGGATCTTCGTGGCCACCGGGAACGGCGCCGGTGACGGCTCCTCCCCGCTGAAGGGCCCGGGCGAGCGGCCCGGCGGCCACTTCGCCGAGTCGGTCGTCCGGCTCGGCGTCGGCGCCGACGGCACCCTCGCCCCGAAGGACTTCTTCAGCCCCACCGACAACCGGGAGATGGACCACGGCGACGTCGACCTCGGCTCCGGCGGCCCGGCCGCCCTGCCGCCCGGCTTCGGCACCGCCGCGCACCCGCACCTCATGGTGCAGGCCGGCAAGGACGGCCGGATCTTCCTGCTCGACCGCGACCGCCTCGGCGGCATGGGCCAGGGCCCCGGCGGCACCGACGCCGTGGTCGGCACCACCGGCCCGTTCAAGGGCATCTGGGGCCACCCGGGCGTCTGGGGCGGCGACGGCGGCTACGTCTACCTGGTCGAGAACTTCGGCTCGCTGCGCGCCCTCAAGTACGGCGTGAACGGCGCCGGTAACCCGCAGTTGACCAGCGCCGCGACGAGCGCCGAGGGCTTCGGCTACGCCTCCGGCTCCCCCGTCGTCACCTCCGACGGCACGGCCACCGGCTCGGCCCTGGTGTGGGTGGTCTACTCGGGCACCGGCCCGGGCGGCCAGAACGGCGAACTGCGGGTCTACGACGCGCTTCCGGTCAACGGCGCGCTCAGGCTGCGGCGCAGTTTCCCGCTCGGCACGGTGAGCAGGTTCTCGGTGCCCGCGACGGACGGCGGGCGGGTGTTCGTCGGCACCAAGGACGGCCGGCTGCTGGCGTTCGGCCGCTCCGCCTGACCCCGTCCGGCACCGGCGCGGCCCCGGCGCGCGACCCGCGCGGGCCCCCGGGGCCGGGCCGAGGCGCACGCCCGTCCGGTGGGGGCGGGCGTGCGCGGGTTACCGCTGGAGCCTGAACACCAGGACGGCGCCCGGGTTCTCCAGTTCCGCGGTCGGGGCTCCCGTGTTCACGTCGCGGACCAGGCCGGCGCTGTCGGTCGCCACGAAGACGGTCCTGCCGTCGGGGGACAGCGCGGTGGCGCGGTAGCGGTTCTGGGTGGTCCAGAGGCGCTCGGCGTCGCCCACGGCGTTGCCGTCGCGGCCCACCTTCAGCCGGTAGACGCTGCCGTCCTTGAGCGTGGTGATGAGCAGGGAGTTCTCCCAGCCGGGTACGCCGTTCTTGGCGTAGTAGGTGAGGCTGGAGGGCGCCACCGTCGGGTAGCAGATGAAGTACAGGCCGCCCTCGGCGCACTTCGGGTCACGGAACTCGAAGCCGTTGTCGACCGTGGTGCCGAGGGTGCTGATCGGCGGGACGAACGCGCCCGTGAAGGCGCTCTCCTTCTGCTGCGGCACCGACGGCGGGACGTCGATGTCGTCGTAGGTGAGGTCCGTGCAGGGCGTCGGCGAGGACGCCGCCCAGTTCGCGTACGTGTACGCCTTGTCGTCGCGCCAGCCGGCCACGTACGGCCAGCCGTAGTTGTTGCCCGGGCGGATGAGGTTGACCTCGTCGTCGGTCTTCGGGCCCTGGTCCGTCTGGTACAGCCTGCCGTTCGGGGCGAAGTCCAGGCCCTGGCTGTTGCGGTGGCCGTAGGTGATGACGTGGCTGCGCACGCCGTCGAAGGTCGGGTTGTCGTCGGGGACGGACCCGTCGGGGTTGATCCGCAGGATCTTGCCCTGGTACGGACCGAACCAGGCGTGCTGGTCCACCTCGGTCTGGGTGGGGAGCCGCTGGGCCCAGTTCGGGTTGCAGAAGTGCGCGAGCTGGTTGGCGCCCTGGTCGCCGACGGTGTAGTACAGCTTGCCGTCCTGGCCGATCCGCAGGCGGGCCGACTGGTGGTCGGTGCCGGAGGGCAGGCCGGTCAGGACCTCCTGGGGGCTGCGGAGGGTGTGGTCGTCGCAGTCGAGCGTGTAGCGGACGATCTTCAGCCGTCTGGTCTCGCCGGTGACCTCCGCGGGGGTGTCGGTCATGTAGGTGTACGACACGTAGACGTAGGTCTCGCCCTCGTCGTGTCCGCCCCGGCCGCCGTGGCCGCCGTCGCCCCAGCCGCTGTCCTCCTGCTGGAAGGCCAGGCCCAGCACGCCGTCCTGGCCGCCGTCGGTGTGGTGCGCCACGCCCGTCAGGTCCAGCGCGGTCGTCTTCTCACCGGTCGCCGGGTCGATGCGGGTGACCTTCAGGCCGCTCTTCTCGGTGGACCACAGGTGTCCGTCCGGGCCCCACAGCAGCTCGTAGGGGTCGCCGAGGCCGGTGGTGAGCACGCTCCTCTCGAACTCCGGGCTGGACACGGCCCCGGAGGGACCGGTCGGACCGCCCGCCGTCGCCGGGACGCTCGTGGCCAGGGTGACGCCCAGGGCCAGTGCGGAGACCG
Source organism: Kitasatospora sp. NPDC059462 (assembly GCF_042749955.1). Classification (NCBI taxonomy): domain Bacteria; kingdom Bacillati; phylum Actinomycetota; class Actinomycetes; order Kitasatosporales; family Streptomycetaceae; genus Kitasatospora; species Kitasatospora sp. NPDC059462. Next base: position 19,588 of record NZ_JBHYUU010000093.1, read on the forward strand.
CGGCGAGCGCGGGGTATCGATACTTCACGGCAACTGCCTTTCGATCGGGGACTTTTGTCCCATTGAGCGCAATCTCCGGCACCTCCGCCCCGGCGGCCAGCGCAGCGCATCCGAACGGCCCCACCGGCCACCCGCAACGCCCGCCGCCGCCACGCCCGTTCGACCGGATCGCGGCGGCGGCGGACGGCACACCCGCACCGGTTCTCAAGCGGTGGGCCCCTCCCGTCACCCGTTCGAGCGCGATTGTCACGCGACCGCGCGAGTTGGACCCGCGGGCGGGCCCGGCAGCTCGTAGCGTCCTGTTCCGGGGGCCGCCCGGTCCCCGAACGCCCCACTTCACCGAGGAGGGCAACTCCCATGAAGCCCACGATCACCGTGCAACTCCCCGCCACCACGACCGGCGCCGCGCCGTCCGCTCCGGCGGCCCCCGCCAAGCCCGTCTGGTCCGCACCCGCGGTGGAGTGCCACCGCACCGGCGCCGAGGTCACCGCGTACGCCGCGCGGACCACTCGGTGACCCACACCCCCACCACCGCGCCGAGCCGCGAGCGGTTCGCGGCCAGGCTCTACGGCCTGCGGGAACGGTACTGGGACACCCACCCGTTCCACCTGCGCCTGCACTCCGGCGGCTGCACGCCGCCGGAGCTGCGGCGATGGGTCGCCAACCGCTGGTACTACCAGCTGGTCCTGACCCGCAAGAACGCCGCGATCATCGCCAACTGCCCGCTGCCGGAAGTCCGCCGGGAGTGGACCCGGCGGCTCGGCTACCAGGACGGCCCGCAGGAGGGCGAGGGCGGCCTGGCCGACTGGCTGGTGCTCGCCGAGGCCGTCGGCCTCGACCGCGCCGAGGTGCTGGACGAACGGCACGTGGCGCGCGGCGTGCGCTTCGCCGTCGACGCCTACCTGCACTTCTGCCAGACCCGGCCGTGGACCGAGGGCGTCGCGGCGGCCCTGACCGAGATGTTCTCGCCCGACCACATGGCCGAGCGCGTCGTCGCCTGGCGCACGCACTACGCGTGGATCGACCCGGCCGGCTACGCCTACTTCGAGCACCGGATCCCCGACGCCCGCCGGGACAGCGAGCGGACCCTCGACCTGGTGCTCGACCACTGCGTGACCGCCGAGCAGCAACACGCCGCCGTGGACGCGCTCGCCTTCAAGTGCGAGGTGCTGCGCGCGATGCTCGACGCCGTCGACTACGCACCGGCGCAGACCGCGGTGCCCGCCGGGACCGCCGGGATCGCCGGGACCGCCCGGTGAACGCCGCACCCGCCGTCGTGGCCCCCGGGCTGCGGCGCGGGGTGCGGCTGGTGCACGACCCGGTGCGCCGGCAGGCCGCCCTGCTCTACCCCGAGGGCGTGCTGCTGCTGAACGCGACCGCCGCCGCCGTGCTGCGGCACTGCGACGGGCGGCGCGACGCCGGGCGGATCGCCGCCCGGCTCGCCGGGGAGTTCGAGGGCGTGGACACCGGCCAGGTGCTGACGCTGCTCGCCGACCTCGCCGCCCGCCGGCTGCTCACCCTCGACGGCACCGGCGCACCGGCCGAGCCGTACCCGGCGGCCGGACTTCCCGGCGCCGCCACCGGGAAGCGGGCGCCCGCCCCGCTCGGCCTGGTCGCCGAACTCACCCACCGCTGCCCGCTGCAGTGCTCCTACTGCGCGAACCCGGTGGAACTCACCAAGCAGCGCGACGAGCTGGGTACCGACCAGTGGCTGCGCGTGCTCGACCAGGCCCGCGGCCTGGGCGTGCTGCAGGTCCACCTCACCGGCGGCGAACCGCTGCTGCGCCGCGACCTGGCCGTCATCGTCACGCACGCCCGCCGGCTGGGCCTCTACACCAACCTGATCACCAGCGGACTGCCGCTGGACGCCGCGCGCGCCGCCGAACTCGCCGCGGCGGGCCTGGACCACGTCCAGCTCTCCGTGCAGGACGCCGATCCGTCGCAGGCCGACACCGTGGCCGGGCTGACCCGGCTGTCCGGTCCCGGCGGGCACGAGCGCAAGCTCGCCGCCGCCGCCCTGCTCACCGCCGCCGGACTGCCGCTCACCGTCAACGCCGTGCTGCACCGCGGCAACCTCGCCCGGCTGGGCGCCATCGCCGACCTCGCCGTCGACCTGGGCGCCGACCGGGTCGAGCTCGCCCACACCCAGTTCTACGGCTGGGCCTGGGTCAACCGGGCCCACCTGGCGCCCGACGACGAGCAGGTCCGGCAGGCCGAGCGCGACGTCGCCGAGGCCCGGGCCCGGCACGGCGACCGGATCGAGATCACCCATGTGACCGCCGACCTCCACTCCGGCACCGCCAAGCCCTGCATGAACGGCTGGGGGAAGGAGCAGCTCGTCGTCGCACCGGACGGCGCCGTGCTGCCCTGCCTGGCCGCCGCCCAGCTGCCGGACCTGCCGCTGCCGAATGCGGTCACCGACGGGCTGGCCGCCAGCTGGCACGACTCGCCCGCCTTCAACCGCTACCGCGGCACCGACTGGATGCCCGAGCCGTGCCGCGGCTGCGAGCTGCGCGAACAGGACTTCGGCGGCTGCCGCTGCCAGGCCTTCCAGTTCACCGGCGACCCGGGCGTCACCGACCCGGCCTGCCGCCTCTCCCCGCACCACCACCTGGTGCGGGAGGCCCCGGGCCCGGCCCCCGCCCCGGCCCCGGTCCCCCGCCGGTTCACGGCCTCCGTCCAACCCGGCTCCGGCCCGTCCGGCGCCGTCCGACCCAGCGCCGTCCCGCCCGATGCCGTCCCGCCCGGCTCCGGCCCGGCGTGAACCCGCCGCCGCCCTGAGGAGCACCCGCTGAAGATCCGGATCCTCGGCACCGCCGCCGGCGGCGGCCTGCCCCAGTGGAACTGCGGGTGCGAGGGCTGCGTTACCGCCCGCCGCACCGGCGCCGTCCGCAGCCAGGACTGCCTGGCGATCAGCGCCGACGGCGCCGCCTGGTACCTGGTCAACGCCTCCCCCGACCTGCGCTCCCAGCTGCTCGCCGCGCCCGAACTGGTACCCCCGCCGGGCACCCGGGCCACCCCGCTGCGCGGCGTCCTGCTCACCAGCGGCGAACTCGACCACACCCTGGGCCTGGTGACCCTGCGGGAGGCCGCCGAGCTGTCCGTGCACGCCACCGCGCCGGTCCGCACGGCGCTGCACGAGGCGTTCCCGGCCGGGCCGTTGCTGGCCCCCTACACCAAGGTGCGCTGGCACACCGTCACCGCGGGCCGGCCCGTCGAGCTGGCCGGCGGGCTGGTCGCCGAGCCGCTGGCGCTCGGCGGCAAGCGCCCCCGGTACGCCGCCGACCCGGCCGGACTGCCCGCGGGCGACCCGGCCGGCGAGCGCACCGACTGGGTGATCGGCTACCGCTTCACCGAGGCGGGCGGAGCGGCCCGCGCGGTCTACGCGCCCGGCCTCGCCGCCTGGACGCCCGCCCTCGACCGCGCGGTGGCCGACGCCGACGTGGTGATCCTGGACGGCACCTTCGCCACCGACGACGAACTCGCCGAACGCACCGGCGGCGCCCGCACCTCACGCGGCATGGGCCACCTGGCGGTCGCCGACTCGCTCCCCCTGCTGGCCCGCCGCCCGGGACCGCGCTACCTCTACACCCACCTCAACAACACCAACCCGCTCGCCCACCGGGGTTCGCCGCGGGCCGCCGCCCTGGCACCGGCCCTGGCGGCGGCGGGCGCCGCCGTCGCCGAGGACGGGACGCTGCTCGACCTGTGACCCCGCCCCCGGGGGTGCTCCCGTGCCCGACCCGGGCCGTCCTGACCGTGTCCGGCCGAACCGCTCCACCGTCCGTTCACCGAACGGTGGCGCCCGGTACCGGCCCACGCCACCGGGGACCCGTCGGATCGTCGTGATACTAATCATTCCGGTGAAGTGAACTGTCATGCACCGGCAGGCACGATGGTGACAGCCCGTCCGTTCCCCGGGGGACCGGACGGTGACGGGAGGGGCACGGCATGGTGAGCAGGAACGGCGAGGCCGCACGGGACGGCGCGAAACCGGCCGGGAACGGGGAGGCGCGCAGGAGCCGGACGGCCGGCCGCCGGCTGCGGCTCGGCAAGCGGGTGACCGGGATGCTGGCGGTGTTCACCGCCCTCGCCGCGCTGACCGGTTCGCAGACCGGCCTCGGCTTCTCCCCGGTCGCCGCGGCGGGTGCCGCGCAGGGCCTGCCCGGCACGGCCACCGGCCCCGACGGCACCACCGCCCCGCCGTTCGGCGACGCCACCACCGGCGTCCCCGGGATCCCCGGCACGCCCGGTGTCCTCGGCACCGCGCCGGTCGACGGCGGTGGCACCCTGCCGCTGCTCCAGCCGCCGCTCGCCCCGCTCACCTCGCCCTTCACCGACCCGCAGCGCAACGGGCCCGCCCTGCCGCAGACGGTCTTCGCCGCCTACCGCAAGGCCGAGGCGGCGCTCGCGGTGCGCTCGCCCGGCTGCCACCTGCCCTGGCAACTGCTCGCCGCGATCGGCGAGGTCGAGTCCGGCCAGGCCGGCCGGGGCGCCGTCGACGCCGCCGGCACGACCTTCCGCCCGATCCTCGGCCCGGTGCTGAACGGCGCCGGCTTCGCGGCGATCGCCGACACCGACGGCGGCCGCTACGACGGCGACGCCGCCTGGGACCGCGCCGTCGGCCCGATGCAGTTCATCCCCTCCACCTGGGCCTCCTGGGGCGTGGACGCCAACGGCGACGGCAAGGCCGACCCGAACAACATCTTCGACGCCGCCGAGGCGGCCGGCCGGTACCTGTGCGCGGGCGGCCGCGACCTGTCCGACCAGGCCCAGCTGGACCGCGCGGTGCTCGGCTACAACCACTCCTCCGAGTACCTGCGCACCGTCCGCAACTGGATGGCGCACTTCGGCAGCGGCAGCCCGGTCACCACCCCGGACCGCCCGGGCACCCCGAGCCCGCTCGCGCCGCTGCTCCCGGCCGCGCCGCCGAGCCCGCTCGCCCCGGTGACGCCCGCACCGCCGGTGACGCCGGGCCAGGGCGCCGGTGCGCAGCCCGCGCCGGGGGCGACCACCGGCCCGGCCACCACGCCGTCCGGGACCCCGTCCGCGGAGCCCACCGGCACCCCGACCGGCGCCCCGTCGCCGAGCGCGACGCCCTCCGGCTCGCCCTCGCCCTCGCCGTCCTCCTCGGCCTCGCCGTCGCCGAGCGCCACCCCGTCCGGCACTCCCGGCACCACGCCGTCCGGCAGCGCGAGCCCGGAGCCGACCGCCACCGAGACGGCGACGCCCACCCCAACGGCGACCACCACCCCCTCCGGGACGCCGTCGACGACGCCCGGCACTCCGAGCGCCACCCCGACCGCGACGCCCACGGACACGCCCACCGACTGCGCCACGCCGACGGGCACCCCCACCGGCACCCCGAGCGCCGGCCCGTCCGCGAGCGCGAGCCCGTCGGCCACGCCGAGCGCGACGGCCACCGCGACCGGCCCCGGCTGCCCCACGCCGACCGCGACGGCCACGACGGGCGCGCCCTCGGCGGCCCCGTCCGCCGCCGCCACCCCGAGCGCCTCGCTCTCCCCGTCGGCCGCCGCTCCCTCGGCGCACTGACCGGCCCGGCGGTCCCGCACGACGACCCCGGCCCGGCTCCCGTTCGCCCGGGGGCCGGGCCGGGGCGCGCGGCGAGGTGCGCGGTGGCATGCGCGGCGGGCGTCCCTCAGCCGCCCTCCGCGCGTCCGGCCCCCGTCCCACCGTTCCCGCCGATGTCGTCGGCGCCCTCGTCGGTGTCATCGGCGTTCTCGCCCTCGTCCCCGTCCTCGCCGTGGACGATGCCGGCCGCACGGTCGCGCTGCTCCTGTACCCGCAGCGGCTCGTCCGGGTCCCGGTCCGAGGTGCGGGGCAGCTCCGGTCCGTCCGGCCCGAGGCGGACCACCGGTTCGACCCGGACCGGCCGGAACCGGCGGCCGGCCACCCGGACCTCGTCGGCCCGTCCGGTGTCCAGCCGGTCGGCGGCCTCCGCGTACCGGGCCGGCTCCTCCTCACCGAAGTGCGGGTCCAGCCGGGGCGCGAACTCCCGCAGACAGGCGGCCAGGCAGTCCCGGGCGCCCTGCGGGGTCTCGCAGGCGCCCGTCATCGGCCCCCCGCGGCCGTCCCGGAACTCCGCGACCGCGCAGTGGGCCGGCAGCACCATCACCTCGGGGTGGAGGTGCGAGGCGAGCCGCGCCCCGTCCCGGACGTCCTCCGGGACGAACCGGCCGGCCGGCACGAGTGCCGTCAGGTCCAGCCGCAGGATCCCGTCGACCGGCGTGACGCCGGCCGCCGGGCCGATCACGAAACCCTCCACCCGCGACGGCAGCCGGTACCCCTCCCCGACGGCGGCCGGGTCCGGGTCGGTGGGCCGGGGAGGTTCGATGCCGTCCGGGCCCGGGCGCAGCACCTGTTCGGCGCGGAGGACGCGGTAGTCCCGGCCGGCCACCGAGATCTCGTCGAGCGCCTCCCACTCCGGCCGCTCGCGGGCCTCGGTGCAGGCGGCGCGCTCCGCGTCGGTGAGGGTCCGGGGGCCGCGAAGCGCGTCCCGGGACCGGCCGGAGCCCAGGACCGGAAGGTGCGGCCGAGGTCGTCCCGGGCAGACCCGGCTCCCGGACCGGCCGGCACCACGGCCGGCCGGGTCCTGAGGGCGGTCCGGAAGGCCGGTCAGAGGTGCTTGACCAGCTCCGGCATGAGGTCCTGGAAGGTGCGCCCGGTGGCCGGCTGCCCGATCGCGGTCATCTGCCAGCCGCCCGCGGCGCGCTGGACCTTGGCCATGATCTGCGCGGTGTACGCACCGCCGCCGGTGAGCGTGTACCGGGCCAGCTCGGCGCCGGTCTGGGTGTCGACCAGCCGGCAGAAGGCGTTCTCGACCTCCTGGAAGGTCTGGCCGGTGAACGAGTTGACGGTGAAGAGGATCTGGTCCACCTCCGCCGGGACGGCGGTGAGGTCGACGGTGATGGTCTCGTCGTCGGTCGCGTCCCCGGCGCCGCCGGTCAGGTTGTCCCCGCTGTGCCGCACCGAGCCGTCGTTGCTGGTGAGGTGCTGGAAGAAGACCACGTCGACCGGCTTGCCCCCGGCGAACAGCACCGCCGAGGCGTCCAGGTCGATGTCCTGGCCGGCGAACAGCTTCGCGAGGAAGCCCTTCTTCTGCACGGCGCGCCAGCCCAGGCCCATCCGCACCACGCCCAGTCGGCCTCCACCCGGCTTCTCCAGGCTCAGCTTCTGACCCTTCGCCAGCGAAACGCTCATCGCGCCCTCCTCGTTGCTCGCCTGCACGCCTCGAATCTACAGCACTGTAGATCTTTTCGGTGCCCCGCGTACGCCCTCGTCCCGGGACACCTGCATACCCCGCGGACGCGCCGCGGAAGCGGATCCCCCGCCGTCACCGGCCACGGAACGCCCCGCGGACGCGATGATCCACGCGACCCGCCCTACGCCCGCTCCAGGCGGACCAGGGCGTCAATCGCCTCGGCGTCACCCACCGGGCGGCGCACCCGTTCGGCGCGGACGGTGCGCAGCCCGGCACCGGCCAGGTCGGCGAGGACGTCGTCCGCGGTGAAGAGCACCGCCGGGTCCTGGGGACCGCCGGTCCCCTCGGCGAGGTTGCCGGAGTCGTGGCCGACCACCAGGAGGGTGCCGCCCGGGGCGAGGGCCCCGGCGGCCGCGCGCAGGGCGGCCCGGCGGTCCTCGGCGGGGAGCTGGAGGTAGGCGACGAGGACCAGGTCGTAGCCCTCGGGCGGGGCCTCGAAGGTGCGGGCGTCGCCGTGCCGCCAGGTGAGGCGGTCGGCGACCGCGTCCGGCAGCGCGGCGGTGAGCCGTTCGGCGCGGCCGAGGGCGACCGTGGAGAAGTCCAGCCCGGTGACCTCCCAGCCGAGGCCGGCGAGCCACATGCTGTTGCGGCCCTCCCCGGCGGCCAGGTCCAGGGCCCGCCCGGGGGCGAGCCCGGCCAGCTCGCGGACCACCCAGCGGTTGGGTTCGGTGCCCCAGACCAGCTCGCTCGCGGTGTAGCGGTCGTCCCAGGCGCGGCTGTCCATGACCCGTTCTCCGTTCGACGCGGGACCTCTCGGGAGGCCACCGTACCGGGCCCGCGCTCCTCGCACCGGTCGTGCGGCCGCCGACGGTCCGTCCAGCGGACACCCTTGACGGCGAATATTGGTCCAGTCCAATCTGTGATGTCGTGACCGCGACGGCCCCCGGGCCGGTCCGCGCCACGCATCCGCACGCCCTGCCGCATCCTGCCCTGCCGCACGTGTACACCCGACCGCGCACCCCCCACGGCGCCCGGTCCGGCTCCCCCGGCCCATCCCGGGCCATCGCACCGCCGGAACCCCCACTCCTCCGGAGGACCACCGCATGCACGACCGTGTCATGTCCGCGCGCCCCGCTGAGCGCCGGACCGTCGCTCCGCGCCGCCGGGCGCTCGCGCTCGCCCTGGCCGCCACGCTCAGCACCGGCAGCGCCGCCCTCGCGCTCTCCCTCAACACCGCCTCGGCCGCCGCCGTCAACCTGCTCACCAACGCCGACCTCGAAACCGGCACCCTGGCCGGCTGGACCTGCGCCAACGGATCGGTCGTCACCACCCCGGTGCACGGCGGCAGTTACGCGCTGAACGGCGCCGCCTCGGCCTCCGACACCGCGCAGTGCCAGCAGACGGTCACCGTCCAGCCGAACACCAGCTACACCCTGGCCGGCTGGGTGCGCGGCAGCTACGTCTACCTGGGTGCGACCGGCACCGGCGTCAACGCCCAGACCTGGGCCCCCAACGCCACCGGCTGGACCCAGCTGAGCACCACCTTCACCACGGGCGCCAACACCACCTCGGTGACGGTCTTCACCCACGGCTGGTACGGCACCGGCGCCTACCAGGCCGACGACCTCAGCCTGACCGGCCCGGGCGGCCCGACCACGACGGCCAGCCCGACGGTGACCACCACCCCCACCACCACGAGCAGCCCGACCGCGACCAACAGCCCCACCGCCACCAACAGCCCCACGGCGACCAACAGCCCGACGGCCACCAACAGCCCGACGGCGACCAACAGCCCGACTGTGACGCCCACCGCCACCTCGACCGGCACCGGCCCCACCGGGGACGGCAAGGTCACCACGCCGACCGGCGTCACCGTCACCAAGGTCACCCACAACGCCGTGGTCCTCAAGTGGCAGCCGTCCACGGTGAGCGCCGGCGACCTCCCGGTCGCCTACAAGGTCTACGCGGGCGACCAGCTGGTGGCCACCTCGATGGGCACCTCGGTGGCGGTCAGCTCGCTGCTGCCGACCCGCGGCTACACCTTCACCGTCCAGGGCTACTCCGGCACCCACGCCTCCGCCCAGTCCGCCCCGGTGAACACCACCACCGCCGCGGCGCCCGCGAACAGCCCGTTCCGCGCGGCCTACTTCGACCAGTGGGGCGTCTACGAGAACGCGTACCACGCGAAGAACGTCGACACCAGCGGCGCGGCCGGCAAGCTGGACGTCATCAACTACGCGTTCGCCAACATCCACCCGACCAACCTGACCTGCTTCCAGGCGGTCAAGGCCTCGGACTCGGCGAACGAGAACAACCCCAACGCCGGTGACGGCGCCGGTGACGCCTACGCCGACTACCAGGCCGACTACAACGGCGCCACCAGCGTGGACGGCACCGCCGACACCTGGGAGCAGCCGGTCAAGGGCAACTTCAACCAGCTGCGCCAGCTGAAGGCCAAGTACCCGAACCTGCGGTTCACCATCTCGCTCGGCGGCTGGACGTACTCCAAGTACTTCTCGGACGCGGCCGCCACCGACGCCTCGCGCAAGAAGTTCGTCTCCTCCTGCCTCGACATGTTCCTCAAGGGGAACCTGCCGACCAACGTCGCCGGTGACCCGGCGGGCGGCGCGGCCGCGGCGGCCGGTCTCTTCGACGGCGTCGACATCGACTGGGAGTACCCGGGCTCGGCCGGCGGCCACACCGGCAACCACTACTCCCCCGCCGACAAGCAGAACTTCACCCTGCTGCTCAAGGAGTTCCGCACCCAGCTGGACACCCTCGGCAACGCCCAGGGCAAGCGGTTCCTGCTGACCGCGGCGCTGCCCAGCGGCCAGGACAAGATCGCGCAGCTGGAGACCGAGAAGATCGGCGCGTACCTCGACTACGCCGACATCATGACCTACGACATGCACGGCTCGTGGGACGCCAAGGGTCCGACCAACCACCAGGACCCGCTGCACGACAGCCCGGCCGACCCGACCACGCCGATCACCCCGGGCAACCGGAAGTACAACGTCGACACCACCCTGACCGCCTACACCACCGGCCTGCCGGAGTACGGCATCGCGGGCGGCTTCCCGGCGAACAAGATCGTGCTGGGCGTGCCGTTCTACTGGCGCGGCTGGACCGGCGTGCCGGCCGGCAACAACTTCGGCCTCTACCAGAGCGCGACCGGCCCGACCCCGGCCAAGCCGCTGAGCGCGGAGGCCGGCCTGGCCGCCTGGAAGGAGCTCAACCCGACCCCCGCCACCACCCACTGGGACCCGGTGACCGAGTCCTCCTGGGTCTACGACGGCACCAACTTCTGGACCGGTGACACCCCGCAGGCCGTCCAGGCCCGCGGCGCGTACGCCAAGAGCAAGGGCCTGGCCGGGATGTTCGCCTTCTCCCTGGAGAACGACGACGCCTCCGGCACCATGCTCAACGCGATGAGCAGCAGCCTGAACTGACGCTCCCTGCAGCGGCCCCGGGCGGCCGGTCGGTGGTGGTGCACCGGCCGGTCCCCCGGGGCCTCGTGGCGTCCCGCCGTCCGGGGGCGCCGGATCAGCGCTCCGGCACCGGGTCGACGCCGCCCCCGCGCCGGGCCACGCCCGGGCGGCAGCGCAGCAGCCGGCCCGCCGTCAGCCGCGCACCGCGCAGCGCGCCGTGCCGGTGCAGCGCCTGGACGGCGTAGGTCGAACAGGTCGGGGTGTACGGGCAGCAGGCCGCTCGCCCGGGGCTGATCTCGGTGCGGTAGTGGCGCACCGCGCCGTACAGCACCCCCGCGACCAGGCCCCTCGGCGGCGGCGCGGCCGGGTCCGTACGGTGCGCCGCGCGCCGCGTCCGGCCGCCGGCGAGGGCGAACCGGAGACCGGCGGCCATCATCACCGGGAAGAGGCCGATCAGGCAGGGGCCGTCGCACCCGCCGCCACCGCCACCGCCGCAGCCGTCACCGTTCCTTCCCCCGCCCCGGCAGCCCCCGCCCGTACCGCCGCCTCCGCTGCAGCCGGGCGGGAGGTAGTCCTCCAGGTCGCTGTCCTTCTTCTTCTGCCCGTGCCGCCGCAGGTAGGCCTTCCACTCCTGTTGCCGGCGCTTGCGCCGGCGCCGCTCCTCGGCCGGCAGCCACCACCAGGCGCGTCCAGGGTCCTGGGTCGTCGGGAACTGATCGCCCTGGGCGGGCTCTTGATGGGACAACGCTGGCGGTTCCTCTCGGCGCACGCACGCCGGGGCCGACCCCCAGCGGCCCGATCAGACTATCGAAGACCACGGGGCCGGCCCCCTGGAACCACCGTTCAGGCGCTCAGTCGCCGCCGCCCAGGTGCGGGAACAGATCGGTGAACGTCTCGGTGGTGACCGAGACGCTGCGGCCGAACGGGTCGTCGAAGTCCCAGATGAGGAACAGCAGGAAGGCGATCAGCGCGCTGAACGCCCCGGCCAGCAGCAGCTCCCGGCGGGAACGCCGGATCTGCAGCGCGAACACCATGCCGACCGTCACCACGGCACCCACGATCAGGCCGAACCAGACCACGCCCGGCATGGTCGGGCCGGCGTTCTGCCCCCGCGCGTTGCGGGCGTCGTCGGCGACGCTGATCCGGTCCATGATCGGCTGGTAGGCCTGGGCCTCCAGGTCCGAGGCCGGCGTACGGGTCGCGACGTCGGTGCGCAGCTTCTCCAGCAGTTCGGTGCCCCGGTCGGAGAGTTCGCCGTTCTCGCGCATGTACGTCCACTCCACGTCCACCACGTAGGAGACGTAGGCGTCGACGTCGGCGCGGATCTTGTCCCGGAACTCCACCGGGTAGACCTGCGCCCGCTCGCTCACCTCGTGCAGCGACTGCGCCTCGCGGAAGACGTCGTCCTGCGCCACGCCGCGCGCCTCCCAGACGCCGGCGATGGCGAGGCCGAGCACGATCGCGTAGACCACGCCGATCATCATCGTCATGTACTCGATGACGTCGGGCGTCTCGTCGGTGTCCTCGTCCTCACCGGCGCGGCGGTGCCTCAGCAGCACCACCGCCACCACGACGGCACCGGCCGCCAGCATGGCGATGGCCAGCGCCAACCACTCGGACATGGGAACTCCTTTCTCGGTCGGGGATCGACGGGGTCGATCGGAATCAGTCGGGACCGTTCGTCGGGCCGGGTGCGGTCCGACGAACGGGAAGCGGGAGGGGGAGCGGGAGGGGAGGCGTCGTCAGGAGCCGCTGGAGGCACCGGATCCGCCGCTGCCGCCGGAACCGCCGGAACCGCGGGAGCCGCCACCACCGCCGCGACCGGACCGGCCGCGCGGCCGCAGGGCCGCTGCCGCGAGCACCGCGGGCACGGTGACGACCAGCATGGTCCGGGTCGTCGCACCGCCGTGGTGGCGCTCCGACGCCTGGACGGGCGGGGCCTGCGGGACGGCGCGCACCGTCGGGGCCGACCGCACCGGGCTGGGCGCCGGGGGCGTGGGGGCGGGCGGCGGGGGCGGGGTCGGCGCGGGCGGTTCGGGCGCGGGCTCCGGAGGCGGGGGCGGCGGGACCACCGGCGCGGGCGGCGGAGTCGCCGGTCTCGGCGTCGGCGTCGGGGTGGGCGCCGGTGGCCTGGGCGACGCGGGCGGCGGGGTGGGCCGCGGCGGCGGAGCGGGCGAAACAGGCGTGGGGGGCGCCGTCTCAGGGGC
>NZ_JBHYUU010000094.1:0-31883 GCF_042749955.1 Kitasatospora sp. NPDC059462
CGGGAACGGCTGGGTGCCGAGCGACGGGGCCGGGCCGGGGAACGGCGCGGCCGGACGCGCGGACGCGCCGTGGCCGCCCTGCGCGGCCCGGGCGGCCCGTGCGGCGCGGGCGGCGGCCGGGTCGGTCAGCACCGGGGCCGGGGGCTCCGGGCGCTTCAGCGTCATGGTCGGCTGGTCCAGGCCCTGCCCGTGGTCCGGGGCGGGAGCCGACGGCGGGACCTGGGCCTGGACCGGAGGAGCCTGGACGGGCGCCGGGGCGGGGGCGGGCGCCTCCGTCCGGCGGTGCGAACGGCCGCGTCGCGGCTCGGTGTAGGGCCGCACCGGTCCCCCGGCCGACGGCTGCCCCGGTGCGGCCGGCGGCACCGGGCCCGACTCCGTCACCGGGGGGAGCAGCGCCGTCGCGGCGTCGTCCAGCGGCGGAACGGGCGGGAGCAGCGTGGTCGCCGCCGCGTCGTCCAGCGGCGGCACCGGCGGGAGCAGCGCCGTCGCGGCGTCGTCCGCGCCCGGCCCGGCCCCGTACGGCGGCCGGCCGTGGGACGGCTGTCCGTAGGAAGGCTGCGCGTAGGGCTGCTGACCATAGGGCTGCTGGCCGTAGGGCTGCTGGCCCTGGGGCTGCTGACCGTACGGCGCGGGGCCCGCGCCGGGGGCGTGCGGCTGCGCCGCGTGCCCCTGCTGCGCATAAGGATCCGGCGCGTACGCCTGCGGCGGGGCGTACGGGTAGGGCGCCTGCCCGGGCTGGGGCTGGGGCTGGTAGCCCTGCGGCGCCTGCTGCTGCGGCTGCGGCGGCCCGTACGGGTACTGCGGCTGGTACGGCTGCTGGGGCTGGTACGGCTGCTGGGACTGGGGCTGCTGCCCCTCGGGGGTCGCGTTCGTGCCCGTCACGCCGCTCACCCGCCCGCGAACGGAGGAAGGACCTCGACCGTGCCGCCCTCGGTGAGGGCCACGGTCGCGTGGTCGCGGCCGCCCACCGGCGAGCCGTCCACCAGGTAGGAGCAGTGGCCGAGCAGCCGGACCAGCTTCGGCCGGTCCGCGTGCCGCTCCGCGGCCCCTGCCAGCGCCTCGGCCAGGGTCGCCGCCAGGTACGTCTCCTCGGCCAGCCCGGCCTCCGACTTCGCCGCCGCCCAGTAGCGGATCGTCCCGCTCACCCGAACGGCGGCCGCCGGGTCGTGCCCGGTGGTCGCGCCCATGGCAACCCCTTCTCGTCGTCCTCGCCCGGGCCCGGGTGTCCCGGCCGGGTCCACCACCGGGGCGCCCGCGCCTCGCCCGAAAGGGGTACGCGCACGGTGCCGCCGATGTGTCCCCCATGATGTCGTGTTCGCCCGTGCGAGCGGCAATCGCCCTGGCCCGACGCCCGGCGGCGCCGTCGCGAAGCTGTGGCGGGGCTCACCCGGGGCGCGCCCGGAAAGGCCGGACCACCGGGCTCGGGACCTCCCGGCGCGGGGGACCGGTCGGTTATCCTCGATCCCCGAGGGATCCGGGCAGAGTCGCCCCCGGGTCCTTTTGTGCTTTCAGGACGCCAGTACGGACGTCCGTGCGAATCGTCGGCCCACCCCCGGCGTGCCGCAGGGACCGCCCCCGCCACACACGGCACAACGACGTGCCGCGACCGGGCCGGGGCGTCGGACAACCCCGGCTCCGGGCCGCCGCCCGGGACGGGCCAGGACCGGAAGGTTCGCGGATGAGCAGGGCAGAAACGGTGCACCGGGGGTCGCGGGACGCCCGGGACGTGCCCCGTCCGGCCGCGCGCGCCGCCGTGTCCCCCGCGTCCCCCCGGACCTCCGTCTCCTCCCCCTCACCAGCACGTGCGCCATCCGGCTGTGGCGGCAGCCGGAACGCGACCGCGACGACCCGGAAAGGGGACTACCGGGTATGAGTTCTCTGCTCCTCCTCACCAACGCGCTGCAACCCTCCGCGGAGGTCCTGCCCGCGCTCGGCCTGCTGCTGCACAACGTCCGGGTGGCCCCCGCCGAGGGCGCCGCCCTGGTCGACACCCCCAGCGCAGACGTCATCCTGGTGGACGGCAGGCGCGACCTGCCGCAGATCCGCAGCCTCTGCCAGTTGCTGCGCTCCACCGGCATCGGCTGCCCGCTGATCCTGGTGGTGACCGAGGGCGGCCTGGCCGCCGTCACCGCCGACTGGGGCATCGACGACGTCCTGCTCGACACCGCCGGCCCCGCCGAGGTCGAGGCCCGGCTGCGGCTCGCCCTCGGCCGGCTCCAGGTGACCACCGACGACAGCCCGGGCGAGATCCGCAGCGGCGACCTCTCGGTCGACGAGGCCACCTACTCCGCCAGGCTCAAGGGCCGGGTGCTCGACCTCACCTTCAAGGAGTTCGAGCTGCTCAAGTACCTCGCTCAGCATCCCGGCCGGGTCTTCACCCGGGCGCAGCTGCTGCAGGAGGTCTGGGGCTACGACTACTTCGGCGGCACCCGGACGGTCGACGTGCACGTCCGCCGGCTGCGCGCCAAGCTCGGCGTCGAGCACGAGGGCCTGATCGGCACCGTGCGCAACGTCGGCTACCGCTTCGTCGTCCCCGAGAAGGGGGACAAGGGCGAGCGGACCGAGCGGACCGAGCAGTCCACCCGGCGCTCCGCGGCCGCCCTGGAGGCCTGACCGGCCGGCCGGGCGGTCCGTCGTCGACGAGGCCGCCCGGCCTGTCCGGATTCGTCCCGCCCCGCCCGGGACCGGGCGCGCGCCGCACCCGCCCGGCGCGGGTCCCCCGCTGCCCGGCCGCACGCCACACGCGTAGACTCCCCCCGTGGCCAAAGTGACGCGCGACGATGTAGCCCGACTGGCTGGTACCTCGACCGCCGTCGTCAGCTACGTGATCAACAACGGACCGCGCCCGGTCGCGCCCGCCACCCGGGAGAAGGTGCTCGCCGCGATCGAGCAGCTCGGCTACCGGCCGAACAGCGTCGCGCAGGCGATGGCCTCCCGCCGCACCAACCTGATCGGCATGGTCGTCCCGGACGCCCGCCAGCCGTTCTTCGCCGAGATGGCGCACGCCGTGGAGCGGGCCGCCTCCGAGCGCGGCAAGCTCGTGCTGATCGGCAACTCCGACTACGTCGACGACCGCGAGGTCCACTACGTCCGCGCCTTCCTCGGCATGCGGGTCTCCGGCCTGATCCTGGTCAGCCAGGGCCCCTCGCAGCGGGCCGCCGAGGAGTTCGCCGCCATGGAGGGCGCGAAGGTGGTGCTGCTGCACCGCCGCCCCGAGGCGATCGACGACGTCGCGGTGGTCACCGACGACGTGGCCGGCGCCGAGACGATCGTCCGCCACCTGCTGGAGGTGCACGGGCACCCGTACGTGGCCTGCTTCGGCGGCCCGGTGGAGTCCCCCGCCCCCGGCGACCCCGTCATCGACCACGTCGAGGGCTGGCAGCGGGCCATGGACGCGCACGGCCTGCCCACCGAACCGCACCTCATCGACGCGCCCTTCCACCGCTACGGCGCCTACGACGTCGCGCTCGGCGTGCTGCGCTCCGAGAACCGCCCGCCGGCGATCTTCTGCTCCACCGACGACCAGGCGATCGGCGTGCTGCGGGCCGCCCGCGAGCTGGGCCTGCGGGTGCCGGAGGACCTCGCGGTGGCCGGCTTCGACGACGTGCCGGAGGCCGCGCTCGCCGACCCGCCGCTGACCACCGTCGCCTCCGACCGCGACGCGATGGCCCGGGCGGCGGTGGACCTGGTGCTGGACGACTCGCTGATGGTGCCCGGCTCGGACACCGAACGGGTCCGCACCTTCCCGTCGCGCCTGGTCGTACGGCGTTCCTGCGGCTGCTCGCCGGAGCGCGCCGACGCCTAGCCCGACCAGGCTTTATGAGAAGTCAACGGGCTTCTCGGAGCCTTCTGAGCGGGCTCTCACCGGATTCTCATCCAGCGGGCGGACGTTGGTCGTCATGAGCGATCACCAGCAGTGGCAGCCCCGCACCGACGGCGAGCAGTACGACGGCCCCCACGGGTACCCGCGGCCCCGGGTCATCCCGGGCACCGTCCTCGACAGCTCCACGCACGACGGCGCCACGCACGGCGGCACCGGGTACGGCGGTCCCGTGCACGACGGCGCCGGGTACGGGAGCCCCGCCCACCCCGCCGCCGGCACCCCGCCCCCTCCCCCGGCCCCGCCGTTCCCGCCCGGGGCGGCCGAGGTGCCCGCCCCGTCCGCCCCCGGCGGCCCCGGCCACCGCGCCCGGCGCGGCCTGCTGCGCGGACGGCTCGCCCTGGTCACCGCCGTCGCCGCGATCGCCGCCGTCCTCGGCGGAGTCACCGGCGGTGTCGTCGCCGCCCGGGAGCACGACTCCGAGGGCCGCACCGGCACCCTCGCCAGCCCGGTCGCCGCCCGCTCCGACGGCAGCGCCGACGTCGCCGCCGTCGCGGCCGCCGTCTCGCCCAGCGTCGTCCAGATCACCGTGCAGAGCGCGAACGGCACCGCCACCGGCACCGGCGTAGTGCTGACCGGCAACGGGCGGATCCTCACCAACTACCACGTGGTCTCCGGCGCGGCCGACGGCGGCCGGATCACCGTCACCTTCCACGACGGCTCCACCGCCCGGGCCGACCTCACCGGCACCGACAAGGGCCTGGACGCCGCCGTGATCACCGCGAGCGGTGCCGGGAACCTCACCCCCGCCGTCCTCGGCGACTCCTCCGGCGTCGTGGTCGGCGACCCCGTCGTGGCCATCGGCAACCCCGAGGGCCTCACCGGGACCGTCACCTCCGGCATCATCAGCGCCGAGCACCGCGAGGTCACCGTCCAGCTCGACGAGGGCACCACCAGCGGCAACGGCGGCTTCGGCTTCCCCCAACTGCCCGGACTGCGCGGCACCGCCCCGCAGAGCGGCGGCGAGACCGCCACCTACCAGGCCTTCCAGACCGACGCCGCGCTCAACCCCGGCAACTCCGGCGGCCCGCTGATCAACGCCGAGGGGCAGGTCATCGGCATCAACTCGGCCATGTACGCGCCGAACGGCTCCAGCGCCACGGCCGGCGGCAGCGGGGCCGGCAGCGTCGGCCTCGGCTTCGCCATCCCGATCGACGACATCAAGCAGGTGCTGCCGAAGCTGGAGTCCGGCCAGAACGTCTGAGCACGTCCGACAATTGACCCGAGCAGGCCCTCCCGCCACCAGAAAGGCGACCGCCGATGACCCCGTCCGCCGACGACCGCACCCCCGCCGAGCCCGGTCAGCAGACCACCGCCCGGCTCCTCGTGGTCGACGACGAACCCGCGCTCCGGGACGCCCTGGAGAGCAGCCTCGCCTTCGAGGGCTACGAGGTCACCACCGCCACCGACGGCTACGAGGCCCTCGAAACCGTCGAACGCGACCGGCCGGACCTCGTCCTGCTCGACATCATGATGCCCCGGATGGACGGCCTCACCGCCGTCCGCCGGATGCGCTCGCGCGGCGACACCGTCCCGGTGCTGATGCTCACCGCCCGGGACGCCGTCGGCGACCGGGTCACCGGCCTCGACGTCGGCGCCGACGACTACCTCGCCAAGCCCTTCGAACTCGACGAGCTGCTCGCCCGGGTGCGCGCCCTGCTGCGGCGCAACGCGCTCGCCACCGAGGCCGCCGCCCGGGCGGCCGCCGTCGAGGAGGAGACCGACGTCCTCGCCTTCGGCGACCTGCGGATGAACACCGCCACCCGCGAGGTCACCCGGGCCGGCCGGCCGGTCGAACTGACCCGCACCGAGTTCATGCTGCTGGAGATGTTCCTCGCCCACCCGCGCCAGGTGCTCACCCGCGAGCAGATCCTCAAGGCGGTCTGGGGCTTCGACTTCGAGCCCTCGTCCAACTCGCTGGACGTGTACGTGATGTACCTGCGCCGCAAGACCGAGCAGGGCGGCCTGCCCCGGCTCATCCAGACCGTCCGCGGAGTCGGCTACGCGCTCCGCCCGGCCACCGGCACCGCGGCGTGAACCCGGCCGTCCCGCCACCCCCGCTCGCCCCGCCCCGCATCCCGCGCCGCGGCCGCCTCACCACCTGGTACCGCGCCCGCTCCCTGCGCACCCGGCTCACCTTCCTCACGGCGGCGGCGGTGGCGGTGGCGATCGCGCTGTCGGCGCTCGCGTGCTGGTTCATCGTGGAGAAGCAGCTCTACGGCCAGATCCGCAACGACCTGGAGCACATCCCGCAACCCCGGGTGGCGACCCTCCAGTCCGCCTGCCCGCGGACCCCCGAGGCCGCCCTCGAACAGGCCCAGCGGAGCAGTGTCCCGGAACCTCCCCAGGGCGGCGGTCCCGCGCCCCGGGACACCCAGTTCCTCTGGATCGACCAGGGGTGCGTCTCGCTGCCGCTCGGTGCCACCCAGGCCATCGCGATCCAGCCCGGCGACGCCAGGACGGCGCTCTCCCTCCAGCCGGACCAGGCGGTCGTCCGTGAGGGGGCGTACACCAACGGCGATCCGGCCATGGTCCGCCTGTCCCTGCTCCGCGTGCCCGGCCACAACTCGGTCGTGGTCATGGTCGCCACGCCGACCGGAGCGGCCGAGGAGTCCCTGAACCGGCTCGCCTTCGTCCTCGGCGGGGTCGCCCTCGGCGGCATCGTGCTCGCCGCCGTCGCCGGCCGGCTGGTCGCCCGCTCCGCGCTCAAGCCCGTCGACCAACTCACCGACGCCGTCGAGCACATCGCCCGCACCGAGGAGGTCGGCACCACCATCCCCGTCCAGGGCGAGGACGAGATCGCCCGGCTCTCCACGTCCTTCAACTCCATGAGCACCGCCCTCGCCAACTCCCGCGAGCGGCAGACCCGGCTGATCGCCGACGCCGGGCACGAGCTGCGCACCCCGCTCACCTCCCTGCGCACCAACGTCGACCTGCTGATCCGCAGCGACGACACCGGCCGCCCGCTGCCGCCCGCCACCCGCACCAAGCTGCTCGGCAACATGAAGGCCCAGATGCAGGAGCTCACCGTGCTGATCGGCGACCTGCTCCAGCTCTCCCGCCCGGACTCCCCCGCGCCGGTCCGCACGCTCGCCGTGGTCGCCCTGCACGAGATCGCCGAACGGGCCGTGGAGCGCGCCGAGTTGCGCGGCCCGGGGCTGGTCTTCGAGACCTCCGCCGCGCCCTGGTACGTGCACGCCGACGCGGCCGCCCTGGAACGCGCGGTGATCAACCTGCTGGACAACGCGGTGAAGTACAGCCCGCCCGGCGGCACCATCGAGGTCCGGCTCGACCGCGGTGTGCTGACCGTCCGCGACCACGGCCCCGGCATCCCGCCGGAGGAGCTCCCGTACGTCTTCGACCGCTTCTGGCGCTCGCCGTCCTCGCGCCAGCTCCCGGGCTCGGGCCTGGGGTTGTCGATCGTCGCGCAGAGCGTGCGGGAGGCCGGCGGCGAGGTGTCGCTCGGCCCTGCCCCGGACGGCGGCCCCGGCGCCCTCGCCACCGTCCGGCTGCCCGGCGGCCCCGCACCGGCCTGAGGCGACGGAAGGGGGCGGGGCGCCCCGACAGCGCCCCGCCCCCTCCCGGCCGGCCCGGAGCCGGCGACCCCCGGCTCAGCCGGTGGTGGTCCCCGCGGCGATGACCTTGATCCGGTCCTGCGCCGGAGCCTTCAGCGGCGCGGCGGCCGAGCTGTTGGCGCCGAGGTAGGCGGCGAAGACGTCCAGGTCGGAGGCGCCGACGAGCTTGTCGGTACCGGCCGCGAAGGCCGGGAAGCCGTCGCCGCCGCCGGCCAGGAACTCATTGGCCGCGACCCGGTACGAGGCGGCCGGGTCGATCGGCGCGCCGTTGAGCCGGATCGAGTCGACGACGACCCGGTCCGCGCCCTTGTTGCGCATGTCCAGGGTGTAGGTGAGGCCCTTGGACGGCTGGAGGATCTTCGGCGAGGCCTCGTTGGAGCCGCTGACCTGCTGCTGCAGCAGCTGGACCAGCTGGGTCCCGGTCAGCGTCTTGACCTGCATCATGTTGGTGAACGGCTGGACGGCGAACGCCTCGCCGTAGGTCACCACGCCGTCGCCCTCGGCGCCGGTCGCCCGGTAGACGAGGTCGGAGCGGATGCCGCCGGGGTTCATGAAGGCGACCTGCGCGCCGCCCTTGTCGGCGGGCGCCAGGCCCGCCTGCTGGGCGTCGGCGATGACGTCGCCGAGCGGCTTCTCCGGGTCGTTGTTGCCGCGGCCGTTGATGTCCGAGGCGATGTAGCCGACCGGGCGGTTGGCGATCGGCGCGGCCAGCTTGGAGTAGCGGTCGATCAGCTGGGTCATGTCCGGGGCCTTCTCGACCGTCCGGCGCACGATGTGGTTCTCGGCCTTGACCGACGGGCGCACGATGGTGCCGGTGGTCTTGTCGAGCTTCAGGTCGATCTCGGTGTACAGCCGGCCGAAGGAGGCGGCGCTGGTCACCGAGCGCGGCACGCCCTGCGGGTCCGGGATGGTGCAGGCGTACGCGTTGTGGGTGTGGCCGGTGACGATGGCGCCGACCGCCGGGTCGATGTTCTTGGCGATGTCGACGATCGGGCCGGAGATGCCCTGGCCGGCCGCGCCGCAGTCGTAGTTGTAGGTGCTGCTGGCCGGCAGGCCGCCCTCGTGGATCAGCGCGACGATCGAGTTGACGCCCTTGGCCTTCAGCTCGGCGGCGTACTTGTTGATCGTGGCGACCTCGTCCGCGAACTTCAGGCCCTTGACGCCCTCGGCGGTGACGATGTTCGGCGTGCCCTCCAGGGTGACGCCGATGAAGCCGATCTTGACGCCCTGGGACTTGGTCACCCAGTACGGGGCGAGCAGCGGCTTGCCGCTCTTCTCGCCGGTGACGTTCGCCGACAGGTAGTTGAAGTTGGCGCCCTTGAACGTGCGCCCCTCCTCGTAGCACCCGTCGGTCGGGTGGCAGCCGCCGTTCTGGAGCCGGAGCAGCTCGGCGGAACCCTCGTCGAACTCGTGGTTGCCGACCGAGGTGACGTCCAGGCCGAGCTTGTCCAGCGCCTCGATGGTGGGCTCGTCGTGGAAGAGCGCCGAGGTCAGCGGGGAGGCGCCGATCAGGTCGCCGGCGGCGACGGTGATCGAGTCGTCGGCGGGGATGCGGGCCTGGCGCAGCGCGGTGGCGAGGTACTCCACGCCGCCGGCCGGGGTGCTGACCGGCTGGCCGGTGGCCGGGTCGATCTCCCGGATGGTGCCGGACGAGCCGGCCGGGGGCTCCAGGTTGCCGTGCAGGTCGTTGATGGCCAGCAACTGGAGGTTGACGGTCTTCGGCTTCTTGGCGGTCGCGGCCTGGGCCGCGGACGGCATGGCCACCGTGCCGACGAGGCCGGCCGCGGCGACGACGGCCAGCGCCGACCGTCGGGTTCTGACGGAGAGCATGTAGGGGGTCCCCTGCACCTGTGAGAGCGCCCAGCTGTGGACAGGCCCGGGCGCGCGAGACGAGTGTCGTTGCGCGAGTGCAGCCTAGGGTCAACGCGCGTAGCTGTCAGGCCCCCGGACGTAACGACAGGGTTACCTGCTGACGAATCGTCGTCGGACTTTCCCCGCCGGGCCGCCCGTCGGCGCGGCCGCCCGGGCGAACGCCGGCCGGTCCGCCGGGCCCGCTCTCAGACGCCCGGCTCGGCCGCCAACTGCCGATCGGCACGCACCCGTTCGGCCACCGCGTCCTCGGTCATCGCGCGGTCGGTGTAGACCAGCGGACGCTCCGCCTCGGTGATGATGTGCTTCACCACCTGGACGTTGCCGTTGACGTCCCAGACCGCGATGCCCGGCGAAAGTGTGGGGATGATCTCCACCGCCCAGCGCGGCAGGCCGAGCACCCGGCCGGTGGCTCTCGCCTCCTCGGCCTTCTGCATGTAGATGGTCCGGGTGGAGGCCATCTTCAGGATCGCCGAGGCCTCCTTGGCCGCCGCCCCGTCCACCACGTCCGACAGGTGGTGCACCACGGCGACGAAGGACAGGCCCAGCCGGCGGCCGAACTTCAGCAGCCGCTGGAACAGCTGGGCCACGAAGGGGCTGTTGATGATGTGCCAGGCCTCCTCGACCAGGAAGATCCGCTTCTTGCGGTCCGGCCTGATCCAGGTGTGTTCCAGCCAGACCCCGACGATCGCCATCAGGATCGGCATCGCGATCGAGTTGCGGTCGATGTGCGACAGGTCGAAGACGATCAGCGGCGCGTCCAGGTCGATGCCCTCGGTGGTCGACCCGTCGAACATGCCCCGCAGGTCGCCGTCGACCAGCCGGTCCAGCACCAGTGCGACGTCCAGGCCCCAGGACTGCACCTCGTCCACCGCCACGCCCAGCGACTCCACCGACGACAGCTCGGGGTTGCGCAGGGTGTCGATGATGTCGTCCAGCACCGGCTGACGGTCCCGGACCGTCGCCACCACGTGCGCGTGCGCGGCCTTCAGCGCGAAGCCGGCCCGCTCCTCCAGACCGCGCCCCATCGCCACCTCGACGATGGTGCGCAGCAGCGACAGCTGCCCGGTCTGGGTGATCGCCGGGTCCAGCGGATTGAGCTTCACCCCGCCGTCCCGGGCCGCCATCGGGTCCAGCCGGATCGACTTTATGCCCAGCGCGTCGGCGATCAGGTTCCACTCGCCGACCCCGTCCTCGCCCTGCGCGTCCAGCACCACCACCTGCCGGTCCCGGAACCGCAGCTGGCGCAGCACGTACGTCTTCTCCAGCGCCGACTTGCCGTTGCCGGACTCCCCCAGCACCAGCCAGTGCGGGGCCGGCAGCTGCTGGCCGTACAGCTGGAACGGGTCGTAGACGTACCCCTTCCCGCTGTACACCTCCCGTCCGATGATCACCCCGGAGTCGCCGAGCCCCGGCGCGGCGGTCGGCAGGTAGACCGCCTGCGCCTGACCGGTGGACGTGCGCACCGGCAGCCGGGTGGTCTCCACCTTGCCGAACATCAGGCTGGTGAACGCGTCGGTGAGGTTGCCGATCGCCATACGGGGGCCTCCAGATCAGTCGCTCGACCGGTACCCGCTCAGCGGCGGATACCGGTGGCGAACGGCAGGGTGTTGACGAACGCGCGGTGGTGCTCGCGGTCGCACCACTCCAGCTTCAGGTAGCTCTTGCCCGCCGAGGCGCGGATCGTCCGCTTGTCCCGGGCCAGCGCGTCGGGGTTGCGCGAGGAGACCGTGATGTAGCCGACCAGGTTGACGCCGGCCGCGCCGGACGCCAGGTCGTCACCGCGCTGGTCCACCCGGCCGCTGTGGGCCAGGTCGCGCGGGTCGACGGTGCGGTTCATCTTGGCGGCGCGGCTGGCCTCCGCCTCGTCGTTGGTCTTCTCGGTGAGCATCCGCTCGATGGCGACGTCGGTGGGCTCCAGGTCCATCGTCACCGCCACCGTCCGGATCACGTCCGGGGTGTGCACCAGCAGCGGCGCCAGGAAGTTGACGCCGACCGGGGTCAGCGGCCACTCCTTGATCCACGCGGTGGCGTGGCACCACGGCTCCCGGGTCGCCGACTCGCGGGTCTTCGCCTCCAGGTACTGCGCGTGGGTGGCGTCCAGCTCGGCCGGCCAGGCGTTGCGCTTCGACATCGCCTGGATGTGGTCGATCGGGTGGTCCGGGTCGTACATCGAGTGCAGCAGCGAGGAGAGCCGGGCCTGGCCCAGCGGCTGGCGCACCCGGATGTCCGCCTCGGCCAGCCGCGCGCAGATGTCGGTCAGCTCGCGGGCCATCACCGCGGCCAGCCCCTCGTCGTCCCGGGCCCGGCGCCCGGTCGCGGTGCGGCCCATCGCGTGCGCCTCGGCGGCGAGGTCCCGGGTGTAGTGCATGCACGCCACCAGGTACGCCCGGTGCTGCTCCGACGAGGTCGACACCATCGACTGCAGCTGGTCGTACGAGTCCTTCAGCCAGTTCGGCGCGCCCGGGTCGCCGCGCCGCTCCACGTCCTTGGCGTGCGCGTCCGGGTCGGCCGGCAGGGTGCGGGCCAGGATCTGCAGCCGGGTCACGAAGCCGTCCCCGTTCGCGACGTGCTTCAGCAGCGTCCCGAACCGGTCGACCAGCGCCTCCTGGTCCTCCGAGTCACGCAGCCCGACACCCGGGCCCTCGATCTCGATCGCCGCCGTCACCGTGCGCCGCTCCAGGTGCATCAGCACCCCGACCTCGTCCGGCCCGAACGGCGCCGACAGCCAGCGCAGCCGCCCCACCCCGGGCGGCGGCCCGATCTCCACCTCGCGGCCGTCCAGCCGCGTCCCGGCGTCCATCGCGTCCGACTTCCACACCGCCCGGCCGCTGCGGACCGTCCGGCGGTAGGTGCGGTTGATCTCCACCCACTTGTAGAACGTCCGGCGCCGGTACGGCACGTACACCGCCGCGATCGCCAGCGCGGGCAGGCCGACCAGACCCGCGATGCGCAACGGCAGGATCGGCATCATCAGGCCCCAGACCATGCCGAGGAAGGCCCCGAAGATGATCAGCACGATCTCGCCGGACTCCCGGTTCCGGCCGATCGGCGCGTTCGGGCGGGCCTTGCCGATCAGGTAGGTACGGCGCTGGTGCACATACGGCTGGGCGTACTGGGCGCCGTACTGGCCGAGCGGTTCGCTGCTCACTTACCCGTCACCCTCCCTTCGCTGGATTGCTGTCGCGGGCCGAGGACTGCGCCGGCGGCCCGGCCTGCTGCGGCGGCGCGGGTGTGCGCGCCGCGTGGGCGGCGATGCCCGGGGCGACCGAACCGCCGCCCGAACCCGACCCGCCCCCGGCCCCACCCGGCTGCGGGCCGCGGTCGCCGTGCGTGCTGATGCCCTGCCGCATGAAGTTCGCGGTCCCGTTGATCATCGCCGATCCGGCCGACACCGCGCTCGCCCGGGCACTGCGCATGCTCATGATCTCGTCGCCGAAGCCCGGGACGAACCGGTACACCGCGGCGCTGGCGAAGATCGACAGGAAGAGGATCGCCAGCCCCGACAGCACCCGGGCGAAGTCGTCGCTCGCCCCCGCCCCGGCCGACACCGCACCGGCCAGCCCGAGGATGATCACGATGATCGGCTTCGCCAGGTCCACCGCCACCATCACCCCCGCCCAGCGGCGCACGTGCTTCCACAACTGCTTGTCCACCAGCCCCGCGTACACCGCCGTCCCCAGCAGCGCACCCACGTACAGCATCGCCGCCCGGATCAGCAGCTCGATCCAGAGCACCGCCGCCGCCAGCACGGCCACCAGCGAGGTGATGATCAGGATCAGCGGCCCGCCGCCGATGTCACCCTTCTCCAGGGTGTCCGCGAACCCGCCCAGGTACGTCCCGGTGTCCGACTTCGTCCCCACCGCGACCGCCTTGGTCAGCCCGTCGGTCGCGCTCACCACCGTGTACAGGATCAACGGCGTGAACGCCGACGCGATCACCGTCAGCCACAGGAACCCGATCGCCTCCGAGATCGCCGTCGCCAGCGGCGCCCCGCGCACCGCCCGCTTGGTCACGGCGAGCAGCCACAGCACCAGGGTGATGATCGTCGACGCGGCGAACACCACCGCGTACTGCTGCAGGAACGACGCATTGGTGAAGTCCACCTCCGTCGTCCCGTCGATCGCCCCCGACAACTTCCGCACCACCCACGCCGCCGCCTGCGCACACCCCTTCGCCAACGACCCCAGCGGATCCGTCACCGTCCCCACCGTCCCACTCCCGGGCAGCGACGCCCCGCCACCGGGCTTGTCCACGCAGAGGATGCCGTTCCCGGAGATCGGGAGGTCCGGGCAGTTCGCGTTGGGAGCGGCGGTCGGGTTGCCACTCGGCGTTCCGCTCGGCGACGGCGACGCCGTCGGGGACGGCTCGGCGAAGACCCGTTGCGCCACGAGGAGGGCGCCGAGCTGAAGGGTCGCCAGCGCGCCCGCCAGCGTCCCTGCGCGGCGGACGGCGGGCCGTGGGGCCCCGCCGGCGGCGGCGCCCCGGCGGGCCGCCGGCGGGGCGACGGACATCTCAACGGGCATAGCGGAAACCCCCGAACTGCTGGACGGCGCCGGTGATCTCCTCGGCGGTGGCGGCCTGTTCATCACCCGGCAGGGGGGCTGGCCCCTGCCGGCTCGTGTAGTCCGTGAGCTTCCAGTCGCCGCCCGTCCAGTGCAGGGAGAGGGTGAGCGTGAACCAGCTCGCCACCACGGGCAGCACGGAGCGCTCGCCGGCCAGGCCGGTCAGGCCGGTGCACCAGACCTCGACCTTGGTCTCCACGTCGGTGTAGCCGACCGACTTGGTGCCCACCGGGACGGTGCGGCTGACGAAGGTGAGGCCCTTGGGCGCACGGCCCTGGGCGTCCAGGCCGTAGCGGGCCACGGTGTCGCCCCCGAACCCCTGGTCCAGGCGGGACTGGAGGGTGGGGGCGGCGGTGGGGTCGGCGATGGTGGTGATGATGGTGTGGCGGGTGTCGGTGCGGAACATGTCGGCGGAGCCGATGGCGACCGCGTAGTTGGACGCGGCGGACTGGGCGCCCTGGTCGGTGTGCGGGAAGCCGGTGGCGATGCCGTTGACGGTGGTGGTGACGGGCTGGTCGCCGCTGGGGGCGGGGCCGGCGCCGGAGGCGGGGGTGGCGGCGGCCCGGTCGGCGGAGCCGCCGGCCTTGGCGCTGCCGGGGTCGGGACGGCCCCGGTTGGCGATCGAGATCGCCAGCACGAGCAGCGCGACGACCAGCAGGACCGTCAGTGCCGTTCGCACGGGGTGGGACTGACGCTGGCTCGGCTGGGAGGAGGGCTGTTCGCCGACCGGCAGCCGCGTACGGGTGTGCGGCTGGTCGTCGGACAACGGCACGGCGGCCCTCCTGGTGCGGGGAGCCGGCTGGCGGCTCCGGGGGCCCCTCCGGCCGTGGGCGGGCGCGGAGGGAAGGGGTGGTGGATGGATTCCCGGCGGGGCTCCGGGCATGCACGGATGCCCGGACAGGCGGTCGGACGGTCAGACGATCGGACAGGTCGGTGGGCACGGACGGCGCGCCGCCCTCCGCCCGCCTCGCGACGGTCCGAAGGGTCCGAAGAACCCGAAGGGCCGGATCAGCCCCGATCGACCGGGATCGGCCCGGACTGTCCGATCTGCCTGATCGTCAGATCGCCATGCCGTACACAATGGTGAACAGAGTGCCGAGTGATCCAATGATGAACACGCCGGTCAGCCCGGCGATGATCAGCCCCTTGCCCTGTTCGGCGCCGAAGCTGTCGCGCATCGCGGTGGCGCCGATCCGCTGCTTGGCCGCACCCCAGACGGCGAGGCCGAGGCAGGCCAGGATGGCCACCGCCATGACGACCTCGACCATCACCCGGGCCTCCGACCCGAGGCTCGCGAACGGGCCCCAGTCCGGGGCGATCCCGCCGATGATGGTGTCGATGTTCGGCTTCTTTGGAGGGTCCTCGGCCAGGTGGCCGATCGCGATGCTCTGCACGCTGCTCTGGTTCATTTCCATCTCACCGCCCGATCAGGCAAATTCAAGGGCCCAGACCCCGCCCGCGCGAAGGGTCGGTACCTATTCTTGGCCAGATCTGATGTCGACTTGGCTACTTCTCGCGGATTGGTCGTGAGGCATCGGACACGTACGCGAGGATGTCCACCGTACGAAGGATAGCGCTCACTCTTTGTATCTCTGATGATTGCGGTGAGCAACGCCTTCCGGGACACTTCGACTGACGATTCGTCGGGATGGTGCTGATGGTACTCCGGAAAGGCGGTATCGCCGCCGCTGCCGCGGGAGTTGTCCTCGCCGGCTTCGTCGGCCTGGTGACCCTCGGGACGTATGCGGCGAGCGGGACGCCACAGCAGCAGGGCAATGCCGCGGGGCTCTCCCCGGGAACCGTTCCGGCCGCCTTCCAGGGGCCGATCGAACAGTGGGGGCGGCTCTGCCCCGATCTCTCCCCCCCGTTGCTCGCGGCGCAGTTGTACCAGGAAAGCGGTTTCGACCCGCGGGCCCGTTCCGGGGTCGGGGCGGAGGGGCTGGCGCAGTTCATGCCGGGCACCTGGGCGTCGTACGGGACCGACGGCAACAACGACGGCCGGCGGGACCCCTGGGACCCGCTGGACGCCATCGCCTCCGCCGCCACCTTCGACTGCGCGCTCGCCAGGGACGTCGCCAAGGTGCCGGGCGACCGCCAGTCCAACATGCTGGCGGCGTACAACGCGGGGCCGGGCGCGGTGTCCAGGTACCAGGGCGTGCCGCCGTACCGAGAGACCCAGGGGTACGTGCGGAACATCCTGGCGACGGCCCGCAGCTTCGCCGCGCCGGCCGACCCGGCCGCCCCGGTGGAGGTCTCGGCGCAGTCGGCGGGCGCGATCTACTTCGCCCAGACCAAGCTCGGCACCCCGTACCTGTGGGGCGGCGACGGAAAGGCGTGGCAGAACGGGCGGTTCGACTGCTCCGGGCTCACCAAGGCCGCGTTCGACAGCGTGGGCATCAAGCTGCCCCGGGTCGCCAACGACCAGTGGTACGCCGGGCCGCACCCGTCGCGCGACCAGTTGCGCCCGGGCGACCTGGTGTTCTGGGCGACCGACCTGACCGACCCGCGGAGCATCCACCACGTGGGCATCTACGTGGGCGGCGGGTACATGATCAACGCGCCGCACACCAACGCGGTGATCCGCTACGACAAGATCGACACCCGGGAGTACATCGGCGCCACCCGGGTCACCTCGGACGGCGCCCAGGCCCTGCCGGACCGCAACGACGAGGGCACCGTGATCGCCCCGGGCCGCCCCGGCGATCCGGCCCCGACCCAGACCCCGGCCCCGAACCCGCCCGCCCCGGCCGCGCAGGCGGCGGCCCAGGCCGCCCCGGCCGGCCGGCCCGGCTCCGCCACGGCGGCCGCGGCCGTCGCGGCCGGCGCCGGGGCGGCAGGTCCAGGTCAAACCCCCGCAAAGGACTGAGCCCCGCCCGCCCGCCGGGTGTGCGCGCGGTGTGGACGCTGAGTCAAGTTTCCATAACTGCGTGTTTCCGTGGAACGCTGTCCACCGGTGATGACGTTGTGTCCGGTGGTTCCCCGTCAACCGCCCCGACCGGGGCGGCGACGGACGGGCCAGGGCGCGATGACCAGATGCAGCGGACCCGGAAGGAGGTGCGGCGTGTCGACGCCGCTTGCCGACACGACCAACCCCGACCTCGACCTGCTCTACGCCGTCAACGGTCTGGCCAGACACGCCCCGGACTCGGTGGACCACCTGGTCTCCTGGATCGGCGAGTACGGCATCCTGATCGGCCTCGCCCTGCTGGGCCTGGTGGGCTGGTGGCGGGCCCGGCGGCGCCCGGACGCCCCGGTGGCCGTCGCCGGGCTGCTCTGGGCCCCGCTCTCGGTCGCCATCGCCGAGCTGGCCAACCTGCCGATCTCGGCGATCGTGGACCGCCCCAGGCCCTTCGTGGACCACTCCGGCCTGGAGGTGCTGGTCGAGGGCAAGGCCGGCACGCACTCCTTCGTCAGCGACCACTCCACGATGTCGATGGGCATCGCGGTGGCGCTGTTCCTGGTGAACCGCAGGCTCGGGTGGATCGCCGGCGGCCTGGCCCTGCTGCAGGGCTTCTGCCGGATGTACATGGGCGTCCACTACCCGACCGACGTGATCGGCGGCTTCGCGCTCGCCACCGCCGTGGTGCTGCTGCTGGCGCCGATCGCGATGGCCGTGCTCGTCCCGTTCTGCCACGCGCTCGCGCGCACGCCGGTAGCCCCGCTGATCCGCGCCGGACGGGGCGCCGAGCGGGGCGGGGGCCGTCCGGGCGCACGGGGCCGGCGCGGCGGGGCGCGGAGGGCGGTCCGCACCGAGGAGCAGCCGCCGGAGTCCGACCTCGCCGCGTGAGCGCGACGGCCGCCGGCCGGGCCTACCCCGGGTCCGCCTCCGCGGCGAGGTGGTCGTCCGCCTCCCGCCGGGCCAGGTCGCGCGAGCGCCGGGCCGGGGAGTACCAGCCGCAGCTGCAGGTCGCGGAGCAGAAGGAACCGCGTTCGCTGATCGCGATGCGGTGCTCGGGCATCCGGGTGGTGCCGGGAACGGCCGGCAGCTCACTGTGCACGTGCTTCACGGTAACGCGCCGGGGGCCCGGCGCGCGACGCCCGTGACACGCGGGTCACCGCGTAACTCCCCGGGCCCCAACTCGTTTGCCCGGAAAGAGCTCTGCCCACCCGCTGACGGTGGCCGGCGGGGCAGTCGGGCCCGAGGGGGTTGTCGCGAGGATGAAGATGACCGACCAGCAGCGCACCGGTCGGACGGGCGGCCGCAGCGAGCGGCGGGCGCGTCCGATGGCGGGTGCCGCCCTGCTCGCCGCCGTACTGGCCGGGGCGGCCGCCCTGGCCGGCTGCACCCCGGACGGCGCCGTCGGCGGCGACGGCGCGGGTGCCGCGGCCGCGCCGCCGGCGGACGGCGCCCCCGACCAGGTCTCCGCCGACCGGCTCGCGGCCGACCCGCTGACCGCGGTCCGCGCCGCCGCCGACATCACCGGCCGGTCGGGCACCGCGCACGCCGCCACCGAGCTGGTGACCGAGTCCGCCGAGAAGAAGGCCGTCTTCACCGGCACCGGCGGTTACGACTACACCAAGCGGATCGGCCGGCTGGAGGTCCAGGTGCCGCCGGGCGCCGCGACCACCGGCAAGATCGTCGAGGTGCTCCTGCCCGGCACGGTCTACCTGCAGAACAGCGGCGCCAAGGTGCCGGAGGGCAAGTGGGTCAAGCTGGACGTTCGCCAGCTGCCGGACGGCAACCTGGTCAGCGGCGGCGCCACCGATCCGTCCTCCGCCGCGGGGGCGCTGCGCGGCGCCCAGAAGGCCGAGCTGGTCGGCAGCGAGACGCTCGACGGGGTGGCGCTCAAGCACTTCCGCGGCACCCTGGACCTCGCGAAGGCGGCCGAAGCCACCGGCGGGCGCGGCGGGGACGGCCTGCGGATGGGCGCGCAGACCTTCACCGTGAAGGAGGTCCCCTACGACGTCTGGCTGGACGAGCAGGGCCGGCTGCACAAGGTGGTCGAGGTCTTCACCTTCGCCGGGGTGGCCGGCTCCAAGGAGGCGAAGGACCAGGTGAAGGTGGTCTCGACGACCACGCTGAGCGACTTCGGCGCGCCGGTGGAGGCGGCCGAGCCGCCGGCCGCGGACATCTTCGCGATGAAGCCCACCGAGAGCCCGAAGTAGCGCGTCCGGGGGCCCGGGGCGGGCGCCGCGGGTGCGGCTGCGAGGGGAGGCCGCCGCTCCGGGTGGGGCCGGGAGCCTCCGGGCCCACCCGTTTCGGCGGCGCGGAGATGGCCCGTCCGTGCCATGTGGACGGGCCCCGAAGTGCCTAGGCTGGACGTCGGGTGGCTGCCGCCCGGGCTGGCGAGGCGCTGAAGGGGTGGTGCAGGTGATGTCGTCCACGGACGGCCGCAGCGGCGGCCACGAGGACGCGGCCCTCGACGAGATCGAGCTGGCCGGTGAGCTGATGATCGCCGCCACGGCCAGCAGCGGCGACCGGCTGCCGACCGAACGGATCGACGAGGTGCTGCTCGACCGGCCCGACGGCGGTCCGGCCGCCGGGCCGACGCCGGGCCCGCAGGATCCACCGGAGCTGCGGGACCGGGAGGGTTAGCGAGGGTCCGGGTGTGCGCCGGGGCGACCCGATGCGGTCAGCTGCGCAGCAGCCGGCCGATCGCCGCGGTGGCCTCGGCGACCTTGGCGTCCAGCTCGGTGCCGCCCTCCTCGGCGGCGGCCGCGACGCAGTGCCGCAGGTGCTCCTCCAGCAGCGAGAGCGCGAAGGACTGCAGGGCCTTGGTGCTGGCGGAGACCTGGGTGAGCACGTCGATGCAGTAGACGTCCTCGTCGACCATGCGCTGCAGGCCGCGGATCTGGCCCTCGATCCGGCGCAGCCGCTTGAGGTGCGCGTCCTTCTGGGCGCTGTACCCGTGCGGGCCGTGCCCGGGGTGGGCGGCGTGGGCGTCCGGCGCCTTCGGGAGTGCAACGTGCTCGCCGTGCGGTTCCGCCCCGGGCGCCTGCTCCGGCTCGGTGCGCGCTTGCGTGGTGGTCATCGGCCCGCCTTCGTCTGAGTGCCTGGTGGCTGCGTCGGCCTCCAGTGTCCAACACCCGGGGCCGTCGTGGTGTTCCTCCGGCGCGGCCGGCCCGGTGCGGCCGCGTCCCGCGCGGTTCCCCCGTCCGGGGAACACCCCGCTCTTCCCGCCGCACGGCAGGGGCAATCCGGGCGAGGTTCCGTCAGACTGGGGGCTCATGCCCGCACCTGTCGTGCGGACCGGATCCACTGCTGCGGCAGCCGAACGGAAGGGGAGGTTCCGGCTCCTCTTCGAGCACCCCGTTTGCGTGATGGCGCTCGGTTGCACCTAGCATCGTTCAGTCCCCTACCCCGCACATCGGAGATTTCCGTGCGTTTTAGCCTGACCCCGAAGGAGACGAGCTTCTACGACATGTTCGCCGCCGCCGCGGAGAACCTGGTCGTCGGCTCGAAGCTCCTGCTGGAACTGCTGGGATCAGACGTGTCGGCCCGCGCGGAGATCGTCGAGCGCATGCGCGCCGCCGAGCACGCCGGAGACGACACCACCCATGCGATCTTCCACCAGCTGAACTCGTCCTTCATCACGCCCTTCGACCGCGAGGACATCTACACCCTCGCCTCGTCGCTGGACGACATCATGGACTTCATGGAGGAGGCCGTCGACCTGGTCGTCCTCTATGACATCCAGACCCTGCCGAAGGGCATCGAGCAGCAGATCGAGGTCCTGGCCCGCGCCGCCGAGCTGACCGCCGAGGCGATGCCGAACCTGCGGAGCATGTCCAACCTGACCGAGTACTGGATCGAGGTCAACCGGCTGGAGAACCAGGCCGACCAGATCCACCGCAAGCTGCTCGCCCACCTCTTCTCCGGCCAGTACGAGGCCATCGAGGTGCTCAAGCTGAAGCAGGTCGTGGACGTCCTCGAACAGGCCGCGGACGCCTTCGAGCACGTCGCCAACACGGTGGAGACCATCGCGGTCAAGGAGTCCTGACCCCCGTGGACATGGCAGCACTCATCGCCGTCGTCGGCGTTGCCTTCTTCTTCACCTACACCAACGGCTTCCACGACTCGGCCAACGCGATCGCCACCTCGGTCTCCACCCGGGCGCTGACGCCCCGGGCGGCGCTGGCGATGGCCGCGGTGATGAACCTGGCGGGCGCCTTCCTGGGCAGCGGGGTGGCGCACACCGTCTCGCAGGGCATCATCGAGACGCCGACCGGCGACCGCGGCATGGCGATCCTGTTCGCCGCACTGGTCGGGGCCATCGCCTGGAACCTGGTCACCTGGTACTTCGGCCTGCCGTCCTCCTCCTCGCACGCGCTGTTCGGCGGCATGGTGGGCGCGGCCCTGGCCGGCGGCACCGAGGTGATCTGGAGCGGCGTCATCGACAAGATCATCATTCCGATGATCGTCTCCCCGGTGGTCGGCCTGGTCGGCGGCTTCCTGGTGATGCTGGCGATCCTCTGGCTCTTCCGGCGGGCCAATCCGCACCGGGCCAAGCGCAACTTCCGGGTCGCCCAGACGGCCTCGGCCGCCGCGATGGCGCTCGCGCACGGTCTGCAGGACGCGCAGAAGACCATGGGCATCGTGGTGATGGCCCTGGTGATCTCGGGCCACCAGGACCAGGGCGACCCGATCCCGGTCTGGGTGAAGATCTCCTGCGCCACCATGCTCTCGCTGGGCACCTACGCCGGCGGCTGGCGGATCATGCGGACCCTGGGCCGGAAGATCATCGAGCTGGACCCGCCGCAGGGCTTCGCCGCCGAGGCCACCGCCTCGACGGTCATGTACATCACCTCGTTCGTCTTCAAGGCGCCGATCTCCACCACGCACGTGATCACCTCGGCGATCATGGGCGCCGGTGCCACCAAGCGGATCCGCGCGGTGCGCTGGGGCGTCGCCAAGAACATCGTGCTCGGCTGGTTCATCACGATGCCGGCGGCCGCCGTGGTCGCGGCGCTGATGTACTGGTTCGTCCACCTGTTCTGGGGCTGACGGACGGCACCGGACGCGACAGGGCCCGCCCCCACATCCGGGGAGCGGGCCCTTCTTCATGCTCCGCGGCGGCACCGCCATGCAGCACCACGAAGCAGCTCGGTGTTCGTCACTCGCGACGGTGGAGCGCCGCCCGGGCGGACCGGGCGGGGCCGGTCACCCGAAGCGGCCGGAGATGTAGTCCTCGGTCGCCTGCACGGACGGGTTGGAGAAGATCCGCTGGGTGTCGTCCAGCTCGATCAGCTTGCCCGGCTGGCCGACGCCGGCCAGGTTGAAGAAGGCGGTGCGGTCGCTGACGCGGGCCGCCTGCTGCATGTTGTGCGTCACGATGACGATGGTGAACTCGGACTTCAGCTCACCGATCAGGTCCTCGATGGCGAGGGTGGAGATCGGGTCGAGGGCGGAGCAGGGCTCGTCCATCAGCAGGACCTCCGGCTCGACCGCGATGGCGCGGGCGATGCACAGACGCTGCTGCTGGCCGCCGGAGAGGCCGGCGCCCGGCTTGTTCAGCCGGTCCTTGACCTCGTTCCAGAGGTTGGCGCCCTTGAGCGACTTCTCCACCACGCCGTCCAGCACGGACTTCTTGCGCACACCCGCGAGCTTCAGCCCGGCGACCACGTTGTCGTAGATCGACATGGTCGGGAACGGGTTCGGGCGCTGGAAGACCATGCCGACCGAGCGGCGGACGGCGACCGGGTCGACGCTGGCGCCGTACAGGTTCTCGTCGTCCAGGAGCACCTTGCCCTCGACGCGGGCGCCGGGAATCACCTCGTGCATCCGGTTGAGGGTCCGCAGGAAGGTGGACTTGCCGCAGCCGGAGGGGCCGATGAAGGCCGTCACCGAGCGGGGTTCGACGGACATCGAGATGTCCTCGATGGCCTTGGTGGAGCCGTAGTAGGCGGACAGTCCGCTGACGTCGATGCGCTTGGCCATGATCGTTCGTCTTCTCTCAGTCTTCGTCGTACGTCAGTCGGTCGCTCAGTGTCCGGCCTTGGGCGAGCGCCACCGGGCGATGCCCCGGGCGATGAGGTTGAGCCCCATCACGAAGGCGATCAGCACCAGCGCGGCACCCCAGGCACGGGCGTAGCCGTAGTCGTTGTTCACCACGGCGTACTGCTGCCAGATGTACATCGGCAGGGACTGCTGCGGTCCGTCGAACGGGTTGGTGTTGATGTAGGCGGCACCGAAGACCAGCATCATCACCGGGGCGGTCTCACCCGTGATGCGGGCGACCGCGAGCATCACACCGGTGGTGATGCCGCCGATGGCGGTGGGGAGGACGATCCGCAGGATGGTCTTCCACTTCGGCACGCCGAGCGCGTACGACGCCTCGCGCAGCTCGTTCGGGACGAGCTTGAGCATCTCCTCGGTGGAGCGGACCACGACCGGCATCATCAGGATCGCCAGCGCGAGGCTGCCCGAGAAGCCGGAGTAGTTGAAGCCGAGGGCGATGTTCCACAAGGACAGGATGAACAGACCGGCGACGATCGACGGGACACCCGTCATGACGTCGACAAAGAAGGTGACCGCCTTGGCGAGCGTGCCGCGGCCGTACTCGACCAGGTAGACGGCGGTCAGCAGACCGATCGGGGCAGCCATCAGGGTGGCCAGGCCGACCTGCTCCAGGGTGCCGATCAGCGCGTGGTAGATGCCGCCGCCGGGGCCCGCTGAACGCACGCCCATCATGGAGTGGGTCAGGAAGTTGCCGTCCACCACACTGGCACCCTG
The DNA here is from genome assembly GCF_042749955.1 of Kitasatospora sp. NPDC059462. NCBI lineage: Bacteria > Bacillati > Actinomycetota > Actinomycetes > Kitasatosporales > Streptomycetaceae > Kitasatospora > Kitasatospora sp. NPDC059462. The sequence goes on from NZ_JBHYUU010000094.1 coordinate 23,563, forward strand.
CTGGATGGTGTAGACGGTCAGCGAGAGCAGCGGGACGACCGCCAGGATGAAGGCCACCCAGACCAGCGAGGTGGCGAGGCGGTCCTTGGCCTGGCGCCGGCCCTCGACCTGGGCCGAGAGCACGTAGCTGATGACCACGAAGAGGATCGCGGCGATCAGGCCCCACTGGAGCTTGCTCTTCAGGTCTCCGACCAGGCCGATGCCGCAGCCGAGGACGATCGAGCCGGCGGCGACGGCGCCCGGGGCCCACGTGGGCAGCCGGTTGGCCGTCAGCAGGCGGCTCACCGGACGGGCGTCCGCCGGAACGGAAGTGGTCGCGGCGCTCATGCGGAGTACTCCTTGCGGCGGGCGACGATCAGCCGCGCGGCACCGTTCACCAGCAGGGTGATCACGAACAGGACGAGGCCGGAGGCCATCAGCGCGTCCCGGCCGAAGGGCTGGGCCTCGTTGAACTTCAGCGCGATGTTCTGCGCGAAGGTGCCGCCGCCCGGGTCGAGCAGGTGCAGCGAGAGCACGTTGCTGGAGGAGAGCACGACGGCGACCGCGATGGTCTCGCCGAGCGCGCGGCCGAGGCCGAGCATCGAGGCCGAGATGATCCCGGGGCGGCCGAACGGCAGCACCGCGGTGCGGATCATCTCCCAGCGGGTCGCGCCGAGGGCGAGCGCCGCCTCCTCGTGCATCCGCGGGGCCTGCCGGAAGACCTCACGGCTGACCGCCGTGATGATCGGCAGGATCATGATCGCCAGCAGGATGCCGACGGTGAACAGGTTCCGCGGGGTGGTGCCGGCCCGGGACTGGTCGAAGATGTACGTCCAGCCGAGGTACTCGTCCAGCCAGCTGTTCAGGCCGCCGAGGTGCGGCACCAGGAAGAGCGCGCCCCACAGGCCGTAGATGATGCTGGGCACGGCCGCCAGCAGGTCCACCAGGTAGGCGAACGGCTGGGCGATCCGGCGCGGCGCGTAGTGGGAGATGAACAGGGCGATCCCGATGGCGACCGGGACGGCGATCAGCATCGCGATCAGCGCGCTGACGATGGTGCCGAACGCGAGGACGGCGATGCCGAAGACCGGCGTCGGGGCGTCCGGCGTCCACTCGAAGGTGGTGAGGAAGTTGCCCTCGTTCTTGCTCAGTGCGATGACCGAGCGCCAGGTCAGGAAGCCCGCGATGGCGGCCATGACCACCAGCAGCAGGATGCCCGACCCGCGGGACAGGTTCATGAAGATCTTGTCGCCGACCCGGCTGTCGCGCTGGCGGCGTTCCCTGCCTCGCGGGGCGGCAGGGGTGGATGAAGTCATTGGTCTACTCCGGTCTGGTGGTGCGGCCCCGAGGGGGCGGCACCCTGGCGGCGGTGCCCCGGACGTGTTGCGTTGGTCGGTACTGACCGCGGGGGCGGCCCCGGCCCCCCTCGTTCACGGGGCCGCCCCAGCGGAGGTCCTACTGCGTCAGGCGAGCGAGCCGATGGCCGTGTTGACCTTGTCGGTCAGCGACTTCGGCAGCGGCACGTAGCCGCCGTCGCCGATCGCCTTCTGGCCCGCGTCACTGGCGGAGTAGGCCAGGAAGGCCTTCAGGGTGTCGAGGGTGTCGGCCTTGTTGCCCTTGTCGCAGGCGATCTCGTAGGTGACCAGGACCAGCGGGTAGGAGCCCTCGTCCTTGGTCGCGTAGTCGAGGGTCAGCGCCAGGTCGCTGCCGGTGCCGGCGATCTGCGCCTTGGCGAAGGTGTTGGCGGCGTTGGCGGCGGTGGCCTCGACCGGCTTGGAGGCGCCGGTGCTGATCGCGGCGCTCTTCAGGTTGTTGGTCTGCGCGTAGGAGAGCTCGGCGTAGCTGATCGAGTTCTTGACCTGCTTCACCTGGGCCGAGACACCGGCCGAACCGTTGGCGCCCTGGCCGTTCTTGCCCGCCCAGGCCTTGCTGGGCGGGTAGGCCCAGGCGCCGCCCGAGGTCTTGGCGAGGTACTTGGTCAGGTTCTCGTTGGTGCCCGAGTCGTCGGTGCGGTGGAAGGTCTGGATGTCGGCGTCCGGCAGCTTGGCGCTCGGGTTCAGCGCGACGATCGCCGGGTCGTTCCACTTGGTGATCTGCGAGTCGAAGATCTTCGCGATCGTCGGGCCGTCCAGGACCAGGTTGTCGACGCCGTCCACGTTGTAGACGATCGAGATCAGGCCCGCGACGAGCGGCAGGTTGATGCCCTGGCCACCGGTGCAGACGGCCTTGCTGGCGTCGACCTCGGCCGGCTTCAGCGCCGAGTCCGAACCGGCGAACTGGATCTTGCCCTGGTTGAACTGCTGGATACCGGCGCCGGAGCCGCCGCCACCGTAGTTGATGGTGGCGCCCTTGCAGGCCGCCTCGAAGTTGTTCTTCAGGATGTCGATCGCGTTGCCCTGCGCGGTGGAACCCGCGGCGACCAGCGCGGTCGGCTTGGAGCCACAGTTGATCGCGGCGGCCGCCGCGGAGCCGGAACCGCTGGGGGCCGTGGCGTTGTTGCCGTTATCGTCCGAGCCGCAGGCGGCGAGCGACAGCGAGCTGACGAGCGCCATGGCACCGATCGCGAGGGCCTTGGAGCGGCCGTTCCGCTGGAGCTTCACAGGGTGTCCCTTTCTGTGGCATTGCCCGGCGCACGAGCCCTGCCGGGCAGGGCGAAGCGCGGGTTTTGCTGAGGTCCGGGGCCCGTTCGGCCCGCCGGTGACACCGAAGTTAGGCCGGGTAGGTGACGCGTCAGCCGGTCGGAAGTGAACGGGGAGTGAACCTCGAACGGATGACAGGAAACTACGTCAGGTAGTAACGGTTGCGTCACGGCAAGAGCGCAGGGAGATCACTTCCACTGTTCCTTCACGTCTCCCGGCCCCGCAACCGCACCGGTCGGGCACCCAGCAGCTCCAGCAGCGCGTCGACCAGCCCCCGGTCCTGCTCCCGGGTCAACCGCGCCCGCGCCTTCCCCGCCGGCAGCCACTCCAGACGGTCCACCTCGCGGTTCGGCCGGAACTCCCCTTCCGTCGGCACCGCCGCCCAGTACCGGACCTCCTTCGGCCGGCCCTGCGCCAGGTAGTGCTGGGTCGGCAGCTCCGCCCCCAGCACGCAGCCGAACCCCGTCTCCTCCCGCACCTCGCGCAGCGCCGCCTCGACGACGCCCTCGCCCTGGTGCAGCTTCCCCTTCGGCAGGCTCCAGTCGTCGTACTTCGGCCGGTGGATCACCGCGATCCGCGGCCGCCCCAGCCGGCCGCTCTTCTTCGGACGGCCCGGCAGCCAGAGCACCGCTCCCGCCGCCAGCACCACCGGCCCGCCGGACACCGCCCGGCCGGCCGTCGTCCGGACGGGCCGCGCCCCCGAACGCCGGCCGTCCTCCGGCACCGGCCGCCCGCCCACCTCAGACCGTCCGCGATTCCGCCGCCGACCCCCAGCCCTCGGCCGGCGGCAGCTCCAGCCAGGCCTCCGCCCCCGGCGGCAGCTCCGGCCACCGCCGCCCGAAGGCGTACCGCGCCGCCTCCACCTCCAGCCGCTGGTCCGCGTGCACCACGCCCAGCACGTACGCCGTCGCCGGGGTGATCCGGGGCGTGCGGGCCGCCGTCGCCGCCGTCACCGCCGCCTCCGAGGCCTCCTGGTGCCGCAGCAGCACCCGGTCCAGCTCGTCCAGCACCGCCGACGGCCGCCCGCACACCTCCAGCGCGTACCGGGCCCGCTTCACCAGCACCCGGGTCCGGTGCCACGGGGCGTCGTCCGCCGCCAGCGCCGCGTCCGCGTCCAGGGCGCCCCGCGCGCTCGGCACCGCCCCCAGCCGGCGCAGACCGTCCCCGCCGTACGGCGTCGACGCCCGCTGCAGCGGCAGCTGCTGGACGCTCACCGCCAGCGCCCCGAACGCGGCCGCCGCCTGCGGCACCAGCACCGCCCCCGCCCGGCCGTCCGCCGACGGGGCCAGCGGCGCGTCCGCCACCAGCAGGGTCATCCGGTCCGCCAGCGCGTGCAGCCGCGCCGAGCGCAGCTCCTGCAGCACCGAGGAGTGCGCCCTGGTCCGGGCCAGGGTCAGCTGCCGGTCCAGCAGTGCCCGCGCCTTCGGCGCCCCCGCGTGGCCGGCCAGCATGCCCGGCCCCTCCGCCTCGCTGCCGCTCAGCCCGTCCAGCGCGCCCAGCAGCCGGGCCGAGCGCCGTACGTACCCCGGCTCCAGCGCCAGCAGGTTCAGCAGCCAGGCCAGCTCGGTCCGCGACTCCTGCCCCCAGACCGGCTCGAAGGAGGCGGAGAAGGTGGTCAGCAGCCCGTTGATCCGCCGTACCGCCCGCAGCAGGTCGGCGGTGCCCTCCGAGGGGACGACGGACGCCGCACCCGGTCTCGCACCGACCTCGCCCACCGCCAGCGGCAGAGCACGCAGGAACGCGCCCGCCAGGGCGGTGAGATGGCTGGAGAGGATGTCCCCGGCGGTCGCGGTGGAGGCCGCCCGGTCCGTCATCGGCGCATCGGTCATGGCTAGGTAGATCCCCGTTCCCCCGGGGCCGTCCCCGGGGCTGGTGGCCGACCGCTCAGCGGGTCCCTGCCGCTCAGCGGCTCGCGTCGGTGGGTCGCGCGGGCGCGTCGTCGAGTCTCGTTCCGTCGTGTCCCCCGGCGGCGTGGCCCGCACCGGTCGGTCCGGTGCGGGCCCGCCGCGCGGCGTCGCGGCGCACGTCGTCACGTCTGGCGTCAGCGGGGTCGTGGCGGCGACCTGCCGTCATCGGGCGGTGACGGCCCGGCGACGCTGACGCGAGTCGATGAGCAGGTCCTGGACGTGCCGCAGCTGCTTGCCGTCGGCGTCCTGGGCGTGCCGGGTCCAGGACCCGTCCGCCCCGAGGTGCCAGGACTCCGTCTCGTCCGACATGCCGAGGTCGAGCAGTCCGGACAGCTCGGCCCGGTGCGCCGGGTCGGTGATCCGCAGCAGCGCCTCGATCCGGCGGTCCAGGTTGCGGTGCATCATGTCGGCGCTGCCGATCCACACCTCCGGATCGCCGTTGTTGCCGAAGACGAAGATCCGCGAATGCTCCAGGAAGCGCCCCAGGATGCTGCGCACCCGGACGTTCTCGCTCAGCCCCGGCACCCCCGGCCGGATCGCGCAGATGCCGCGCACCCACACGTCCACCGGCACCCCGGCCTGCGAGGCCCGGTACAGCGCGTCGATCACGGCCTCGTCGACGATCGAGTTGACCTTGAGCTTCACGTGCGCCGGGCGGCCGGCGCGGTGGTTGGCGATCTCGTTGTGGATCCGCGCCACCAGGCCGTCGCGCAGTCCGCGCGGGGCGGTCAGCAGCCGGCGGTAGGACTCGCGGCGCGAGTAGCCGGAGAGCCGGTTGAAGAGGTCCGAGAGGTCCGCGCCGACCTGCGGGTCCGAGGTCAGCAGACCGAGGTCCTCGTACAGCCGGGCCGTCTTGGGGTGGTAGTTGCCGGTGCCGACGTGCGAGTACCGGCGCAGGGTGTCGCCCTCCTGGCGGACCACCAGCGACAGCTTGCAGTGCGTCTTCAGGCCGACCAGGCCGTAGACCACGTGGCAGCCGGCCTCCTCCAGCTTGCGGGCCCACTTGATGTTGGCCTGCTCGTCGAAGCGGGCCTTGATCTCGACCAGCACCAGCACCTGCTTGCCGGACTCCGCCGCGTCGATCAGCGCGTCGACGATCGGCGAGTCACCGGAGGTCCGGTAGAGCGTCTGCTTGATCGCCAGCACGTCCGGGTCGGCCGCGGCCTGTTCCAGGAAGGCCTGCACCGAGGTGGAGAAGCTGTCGTACGGGTGGTGCAGCAGCACGTCCCGCTCGCGCATCGCGGCGAAGATGTCGGGCTGCGACGCCGACTCCACGTCGGTCAGGCCGCGCGCGGTGCCCGCCACGAACTTCGGGTACTTCAGCTCCGGCCGGTCCAGCCCGGCGATGCCGAACAGTCCGGTGAGGTCCAGCGGGCCGGGCAGCGGGAAGACCTCCGCCTCGGTGATGTTCAGCTCCCGCACCAGCAGGTCCAGGATGTAGGGGTCGATCGACTCCTCGACCTCCAGCCGCACCGGCGGGCCGAAGCGCCGCCGCATCAGCTCCTTCTCCAGGGCCTTGAGGATGTTCTCGGTGTCGTCCTCCTCCACCTCCAGGTCCTCGTTGCGGGTGACCCGGAAGGCGTGGTGGGCGAGCACCTCCATCCCCGGGAAGAGCTCCTCCAGGTGGGCGCCCATGACGTCCTCCAGCGGCACGTACCGCTGCGGGGAGGCCTCCAGGAAGCGCGCGAGCGACTGCGGCACCTTCACCCGGGCGAAGTGCTTGTGCCCGGAGACCGGGTTGCGCACGACGACCGCCAGGTTCAGCGAGAGCCCCGATATGTAGGGGAAGGGGTGCGCCGGGTCCACCGCCAGCGGGGTGAGCACCGGGAAGATCTTCTGCCGGAACAGGGTGTGCAGCCGCGCCTGCTCCTTCTCCGCCAGCTCGGACCAGCGCACCACCTCGATCCCCTCGGCGGCGAGGTCCGGCAGCACCTCCTGCTGGAACGCGGCGGCGTGGCGGGCCATCAGCTCGCGCGAGCGGGTCCAGATGAGGTCCAGCACCTCGCGCGGCTGGAGCCCGGACGCGCTGCGCTGGGCGACGCCGGTGGCGATCCGGCGCTTCAGGCCGGCCACGCGCACCATGAAGAACTCGTCGAGGTTGCTGGCGAAGATCGCCAGGAACTTGGCGCGCTCCAGCAGGGGGATCCCCGGATCCTCCGCCAGCTCCAGCACGCGTTCGTTGAACGCGAGCCAGCTGCGCTCACGGTCCAGGAAACGGCCCTGCGGCAGTTCCTCCAGGTCCTGCTCGTCGGTGACCGTCAGTTCCGGCGGTATCCCGAGCGCGCTGGACATCCGCGCGGGTGGGGACAGCGGGGCAGGGACGGGGCGGGGGATGCTCATGGGCTCCAGCTCCTCCAGCAGGACGGCGTCCGGACGCGAAATGCTTTTCGGGCCGTCGCCCTCGCCCATCACCGACGCCCAACCACCCGGTGCGGTCGTCACAGAACCGGTCGACACGTGCCGGCCGATGCTGCACGAGCGAGACACTACGGACTTCATCCTGTGATCTTCGCGGCATTAATTGAATCCACGGTAAACACCGCATGGCCAGGAGGAAAGCTGAGGCGGTCAGGGCCGGGGCGACAGGCGCACGCCCGTTGCCCCGGCCCCGTTTTCTCCGCTAGGCGGCGCCGGGGCGCCCGATCCGCGCGGTCACCCTCGGTCACCGGAGGGCGGTCACCGGGAATTCGGCTGCTCGACCGCGGCGCGATACATCAAATCGACTTCGTGGACGGTGAATCCGAGCCTTTCGTACACCCGCACCGCCGCCGGATTGTCCGCGTCGACATAGAGCAGCACGGTCTCCAGACCGCGTTCGCCGGCTGCGGCGTCACCGCCCGTCAGGTGGCGCAGGCCGGCCGCGGTCAGCGCCCGGCCGAGACCGCTGCCCTGCTCGGCCGGATCGACGCCGACCACGTAGACCTCGCCAAGCGCGGGCCCGGTCGCGGTCGCCGGGTGGACCTTCGTCCAGTGGAAGCCGACCGGCTTGCCGTCCCGGGTCGCGAGGAAGAAGCCGGCCGGGTCGAACCAGGGCTCGGCCAGCCGGTCGGCCAGGTCGCGCTCGGTCCAGGCACCCTGCTCCGGGTGGTGGGCGAAGGCGAGGGCGTTCAGCCGGAGCCACTCGGCGTCGTCCGCACCGGGCCGGAACGTCCGCAGCTCGATCCCCTCCGGAAGCGGGACGGCCTCGGTCTGCGGCCCGGTGCGGCGCATCTGCCGCAGCTCACGGACCAGCTCGGCGCCGTACCGCTCGGCCAGGTGCCGGGCCGCCGGGTGTCCGCCGTGCACCCAGAAGTCGACGTGTCCCCGGCCCGCCCGCCCCGCCTCGGTGAGTACGGCGTCCACCAGCGGCCGTCCGTGGCCCCGGCCGCGGGCGGCCGGCGCCACGACGAGCTCGGCGGACGGATGGGCGCTGCCGCTCTCGGGGACCTCCAGCTGGCCGTAGCCGACGGCGTCGGCACCGGCGTCCGTGCCGGTGGTTTCGAGGAGGTGGGTCACCCCGGTCCGCGCCGTCTCCGAGGAGCGCAGGCGCAGGCGCCCCTGCTCGGACACGGCCTCCCGGCCGTCGACGCCCTGGGCGTCCGCCAGGATCCGCAGGGCCGCGTCCCGCTGTGCCGGCCGCAGTACGTCGGAGGCGAGAACCGTGGTCGCGTCGCCCGTTGTTGCCGTTCCATCGTCCATGCCCCGACGATACGTCAACGGACAACGCAAAGAACCCCCGCCGGAATACCGGCGGGGGTTCTTCTCAAAATTTGTTCGGCGGCGTCCTACTCTCCCACAGGGTCCCCCCTGCAGTACC
>NZ_JBHYUU010000095.1:0-17863 GCF_042749955.1 Kitasatospora sp. NPDC059462
TCCCGGGGGGGGGGGGGTGGGGCGGCGGGCCCCCCCGGGGGTGGCGCGGGGGGCCCCCCGCCGTTCGCGCAGCCGGGCCCGTGGGATGGGCGGTCCCGCCCGCGGGTCAGCGGGCGGAGAGCGCGGGGCGCGGGACGGTGAGCGCGGGGTCGGGGCGGGGGAAGGCCGGCGCGGGGCGGGCCGGGCCGGTGTGGGTGGCGACCACGCCGCGGACCAGGTCGCGCAGCCAGCGGTGGCCGGCGTCCTGGTCGTTGCGCGGGTGCCAGGCCATGCTCAGGACCACCTCGGGGAGGTCGACCGGCAGCGGGAAGGTGGCCAGGCCGAGCGCCTCGGCGGCCGGGGCGCCGAGCCGGGCCGGCGCGAGGCCGACGAGTTCGGTGTCGCGGAGCAGGAAGAGCGCCGCCGGGTAGCTCGGTACGCTGGCCACGATCCTTCGGGCGAGGCCGAGTTGGGCCAGACGCTGGTCGACCTGCCCGGGGCCCCGGCCGTGCCGGGAGACGGTGAGGTGATCGGCGGCGGCGAACTCCTCCAGGGTGGGGGGCGCGCCGTGGGCCAGCGGGTGTCCGGTGCGGGCGATGCCCACCAGGCGGGTGGTGGTGAGGGGTTCGGTGCGGGTCTCGGGGTCGAGCTGGTCGGTGACGCCGACCTCCAGGTCGATCACGCCGTCGCGCATCGCGCTGGTGCCCTCCAGGTCGTCCCCGAGGAAGCGCAGCGTCACCGCCGGGGCCTGGGCGCGGACCGCCGCCAGCAGGGCCGCGCCGATCGTGGTCAGCAGGACGTCGCCGGTCTGCAGGGTGAACCGGCGGCTGAGCTCGGCGGGTTCGGCGGCCGCGGGCGGTATCAGCAGGGCCTGGCCCCGGCTGACCAGGGCGCGGACCTCGGAGCGCAGTTCCACCGCGCGAGGCGTCGGCACCAGTCCGCGGCCGGCCCGGACCAGCAGGGGATCGCCGAGCACGCGGCGCAGTCGTCCGAGCGTGCGGCTCATCGCCGGGGCCGAGGTGTGCAGCCGTTCGGCGGCACCGGTCACGCTGCCCTCCTCCAGCAGGGCGTCCAGGGCGACGAGCAGGTTGAGATCGAGGTCCGGCATGAGGTTCTCCGCTGGTGGTCGGTCGGCTGGATGTGGGGGGGGTGGGGATGACCGGAGGTGAAAAGTGTGCTGACCTGGGTTCCGCGGGAGCGCGCGACGACTCGGCATCCGGCGTCGATCGCCACAACTCCCCTGGGGAGTAAAGGATCTGACGTGATGATTGACAATGGCATGCCGATCGGGAGCTGCCAAGGAGGCCGTGTGCCGACCTTCTCGGCGCAGGACGGCGCACGCCGGCCCGGGCGGCCGGGAGCGGGGAGGTGACCGTGTCCGCGTACACGGAGTGGCGGCCGGCGGTGGCGCCCGGGCGGCAGGTGTCCTGCCTCTGGACGCGGCACCACGCCCCGGGGCCGTCGTACGAGCAGCTCGTGGTGCCGGACGGGTGCGTGGACCTGGTGTGGTCGGACGAGGGGCTGCAGGTGGTGGGCGCGGACCTCGCGCCCCGCAGCGTCCCGGTCCGGGGCGGGGCGGAACTGGCGGGGGTGCGGTTCCGGCCCGGCGCGGCGGGCCTGCTGCTGGGGGCGAGGCCGGCGTGGGAGCTCCGCGACCTCCAGGTGCCGCTGGCCGAGGTGGCCGGCGCGACGGCGGCGGAGCGGCTCGGGGAGCGGCTGGCGGGGGCGGGCGGTCCGCGGGAGGCGGCGGCGGAGCTGGAGGCGTTCGTCGCGGCGCTCGTGCCGGGGTGGGAGCCGGATCGGGTGGTGGAGCGGGCGGTGGTCGCCCTGGGGCGCGCGCAGGGGGCGCGACTGCCGGAGCTCGCGACCGAACTGGGGCTCTCGGAGCGGCAGTTGCGCCGTCGGGTGACCGATGCGGTCGGCTACGGGCCGAAGACCCTGCACGCCGTGCTGCGCTTCCAGCGGGCGCTGGCCTGCGCGCGGTCGGCGCCCGGACCGGCAACGGGGGAGGCGGACGGTGGCGGGGGCGGTGCGGGGCCGGGGCTGGCGGAGGTGGCGGCGCTGGCCGGGTACGCCGACCAGGCGCACCTCACCAGGGAGGTGCGCCGGTGGGCGGGGATGCCGCCGGGAGCGCTGCTGGGCCGACGGGCGGCCGGGCCGGGTGGGGCCCGGGGTCAGGAGTCCGGCGCGTCGTCGTAGGCGCGCAGTGTGAGCAGGGCCTGGAGGGTCACCCCGGGGCGGGCCTCGGACTCGGTGTTCGCCGACCAGCGCGCCCAGTTGATCGGCCAGCCGCCGTCCTGCTGCTGGGCGGCGGCGAGGTGGTCGAGGCCGCGGTCCAGCTCCTCGTCGGTGAACCAGGAACGGGCCAGGCTGTCGGGCGTGCGGGCGTAGTCGTGCGGCAGGTGGTGCTCGCCCGGCGCGTAGCCCGGGGCGGTCCGGGCCTCCTCGGGCCGGGCCGGGTCGAGCAGCACGAGCCGCTGTTCGCGGACGAGCGCGCCCAGCCGGGCCGCCTCGCTCCGGGCCCAGTCGGTGTCCGGGGCGGCGTCGAGGAAGCGCAGCGCGGCGCCCACCTCGTACGGGTGCGGCGCGCCGAGCTTCTCGACGGCGGCGCGGCAGAACGCGGTGGCGGCGGTGAGCCACGGGTGGTCGATGCCCTGGCGCAGCAGCGGGGCCACGATCTGCCCGGTGGACAGCAGTTCGCCGACCGGTTCGGCGCCCTCCTCGGGCACCGGCAGGAACGGCGGCCGCGGGTAGGGCCGCAGGCTCGGCAGGACGACGGGCACGCCGCCGTCGGGTGCGGAGACCTCGGCCAGCCAGGCGCAGACCGGCCGGGCGCGGTCCTCGTCCAGGGCCCCGGCCTCCTCCAGGGCGAGGAGCGCGGCGGGGACGGCGATGGGCTGGGGGGCCGGTCCGCGGACGTCCGGTTCGAGTCCGTAGGCGAAGCCCCCGCCGGGGGCGCAGTGGGCGCCGAGGGCGGCGAGGACGCCGACGGAATCGGGCCGGGCGCCGAACAGGTGGGCGAAGCGGCGTTGTTCGAGGACGCGCCCCGAGGTCCAGAGGAAGTCGGCGGCGGCGTCGAGCCTGGTGGGCGTGAGGCGTGCGGTGCGGGTCATGGCTCGACCGTAGGCGGCCCGGGGGCGGGGGTCTTGAACGATCCGGACACGGACGGTCCGGTGTCGTGGGCGACCGGTCCGGGCCAGTGGGCCCGCAGCGGGCGGTAGTCGGTCACCGTGATGCCGTGCTCGGCGAGCAGCTCGCGGGTGCGCGGGGCGAGGAGGAAGGCGAGGTCGGAGCGGCGCACCCGCCAGCCGCCGTCGCCGGGGCGGGTGGCGGGCGTGCCGAGGCTGGGGTGGACGGCCCATTCGGTCAGACCCGGCGGCAGCGCGGCGAGCAGCCGCGCGTAGTGGGCGGGCTTGTCGTCGAGCGGGACGGCGAAGCTGTCCAGGAAGGGGTGGTCGACCACCGGCAGCCCGCGGGCGCGCAGGCGTTCCAGGGCGGGGGAGAGCCAGATGCGCACGGCCAGTCCGTATTCGGCGCCGAGCGCGAGCGCGAGGTCGAGGAGGTCGGGGCGGCCGGCGTCGGCCAGGCAGTGGAAGTCCAGGTGGGTCGGGTCGAGCCCGGGGCCGGTGGCGGCCTCGATCTGGGCGCGGAACTCCCGTTCCACGTCGGCCGTGCGGGCCCGTGCCAGCAGCCGGGCGCGGCCTTCGGGGGTGGCGGGGAAGAGCCGCCCGGCGGGGTCGAGCAGCGAGGGGACGGCGGCGGCCGGGGCGAGCGGGCCCCAGCGGTGGCCGGGCACGTCGGTGTCGCAGACCAGGGTGAGGTGGATCCCGAACGGCAGCCCGGGCCGCTCGCGCAGCAGGCGCAGCGCGTGCGCGGAGCCCGGGCAGCCGGTCATGAGGCTGCAGGAGGCGGCGACGCCGTGTTCGACCGCCTCGACGACGGCGAGGTTGACGTCCTCGTTGAGGCCGAAGTCGTCGCAGTTGAGGAGCAGCAGGCGGGTGCCCGGCGGGTGGCCGAGCAACTCGGTGGCGAGGGGGGTCGGCAGGGTCACGCCCGCAGTCTGCCGGGGCGGTGGGCGCGGTGCAGCGGATTTTCGCTAGACCTCGCGGGCCGCGCGGCGTTGGCGCTTGCCGAGCGGGGCCTGGGAGAGGTCCTCGGCCTGGGAACGGAGGTTCTTGTAGCCGTAGCCGCGTCCGTCGAGCCAGGCGCGGGCGGATGCCTCGGCGCGCTCGGTGGCGTCGAGGATGTCCTCCTCGGCCTCGCCGGAGTCCTGGTAGCGGAAGGTGAAGACGGCGCGGGCGTCCAGGTCGTAGCTGAGGTGGCCCTCGGGGGTGAAGGCGGCGAACAGGATGTCGTGCTCGGCGGCGCGGGACGCCAGCTCGGCGTGCTGCTCGGGGGTGAGGCCGTCGAAGACGCCGCAGACGGTGATGCGGAAGGTGCGCGTGGTCATCCGGTGAGCGTATGCCGGGCCGTGGCGGGCGGGCGACGGGTTTTCCGGGCGGTGCCCCCGCACCGGAACGGACGCGGGGGCGCCGGGGCCGGGCCGTCAGGCCTGGCCGAGGGTGGCGCCGGCGGGGGCCGGGCCGTCCGGGGCGGGTGCGTCGGCGGTCGGGGCGTCGGCGGTTGGGGTATCGGCGGTCGGGGCGTCGGGGGCCGCGTCGAGCGAGGGCCACTGGATCCGGGTGGCGCAGAGCGCGACGACCACCGCCGAGGCGGCGACCACGCCCATGCCCCAGACCAGGCTGCTCGCGTTGGCGATGAAGCCGATCAGGGCGGGGCCGGCGAGCAGGCCGGTGGTGCCGGTGGCGGCGACCAGGGCGAGCGCGTCGGAGCCCTGGCGGGCGGCCGCGACGTAGACGCAGGGGGTGACGGCGGCGACGCCCAGGCCCACGCAGGCGAAGCCGATCAGGGTCGGCACCACGCCGCCGACCAGCAGCGCGAGCGCCAGTCCGAGCCCGGCCACGGTGCTGCCGACCCGCACGATCCGGCCGTCGCCGAAGCGGGTGCGCCAGCCGTCGGCGAACAGCCGGGCGAGCACCATCATCACCGAGACCACGGCAATGCCCATCGGCGCCAGCTGGTGCGAGGCCCGGACGACGTTCTCCAGGTAGAGGGCGGACCAGTCGTTCATGGCGCCCTCGGTGACGGTGCCGAAGACCATGGCGAGGCCCATCCAGACCGTGATCCGCGAGGGGAGCGGGATGCCGCGGCGCTTCGCGGGCGTTTCCGCGGCGGGTTCGGGCGCGCCCTCGGCGGCCTCGGCGGGCTCGGAGGCCTTGGCGGGCTCGTCCGCCAGCATGCCGGTCTGGGCGAGGAGCAGCAGCAGGGCGAGGACGGCGGCGGCGATCGCGAAGTGGGCGGACAGCGTGGTGGTGACGGCGGTGACACCGGAGGCGAGCAGGGCCGCGAGCAGGGAACCGGCGCTGAACGTGGCGTGCAGCCTGGACATCGCGGTGCGCTGGAAGCGGACCTCCATGGCGGCGCCCTGGGCGTTCATCGCGACGTTCAGGAAGCCGACCGCGACGCCGTCGAGGCAGGCCACCACCAGCAGGACGGGGTAGCTGGGCGCCAGGGTGAGGCCGGCCAGGACCAGCGCGAGGCCGATCGCGGAGACGGTGGCGAGGACGCGGGAGCCGAACCGCTTCATCAGCGAGGCGACCAGTGGGAAGGAGACGGCGGCACCGATGCCGCAGACCATCAGCAGCAGGCCGATCCGGCCGTCGTCGAGGTCGAGCCGGGTCTTCAGGGCGGGGAGGCGGGAGACCCAGGTCGCGTACTGGAAGCCGAGGAAGCAGAACAGCGCTGCGACGGCCAGGTGTGCTCGCAGGAAGTCGTCGCGCACGCGGAGCATGTGCATCAGAGCCCGATCGTTGTGGGGGGAGGTCGTTGCGGGGAAGTCCGCTGCGGGGGAGTCCGCTTGCGGGGAGGTGTGCCGCCGGGGGGGCCGGGACACGCCCTAGCGCAGGGACATCGCCATGTAGACGGCCTGCTCGCCGTAGCTCGCGGGCAGTTCCACCCCGGGGTCGGGGCGGTAGCCGAGCGGGGCCCAGAGGACCTCGCTGCCGCGCACGGCGACCAGCGAGACGGTGGCGTAGCCGCGCGCGCGGGCCGTGTCGGCGAGGAAGGTGAGCAGGCGCGGGGCGAGGCCGCGGCCGCGCAGCCGTTCGGTGACGACCAGGTCGTGGGCGTGCAGGTTGCCGGAGGTGCGGGCCGCCGGGGACTCCGCGCGGGCGAGGTCGGGGCAGTGGCCGAGCGGGTAGGGCAGCGCGAGCAGGTAGCCGCCGAACGCGCCCTCGTGCTCCACGGCGAAGCACCAGTCGGGGGCGGCCCGGTGGCGCGAGCGCAGCGTCCCGCCGCCCTCGGAGAGGCCGCTCGCGGCGTAGGCGCGGGCCTCCAGGGGGACGATCTCGGCCCAGTCGGCCTCGGCGAGGGGGCGGACGAGGAGGCCCCCGTCGAGGCGGGTGCCGCCGAACGGGCGGTCGTCGAACGGGCGGTCGTCGAGGAGGGTGGGGTGCTGCTCGGCGGTGTGGTGCGCGGACATCTACTGCGGGTCTCTCTCGGGGCCGGGTGCGCCGGACGGACGGCCCGCCCGGACGCAGCTGTGGGGGAGCGGTGGGAAGCCGTTGAATCCCCGTGTGGTGTAGGAGGTGGCGTAGGCCCCGCAGGAGAGGATCCACACCGGGTCGCCCGAGGCGGCGTCCCGGGGGACGGGCACGCCGGCGCCCTCGTCGTAGGCGTCGTCGCTGTCGCAGGTGGGGCCGGCGATCACGGCGGGTACGGTCGGCGCCCCGGCGTGGGCGGGGAACTCCAGCCGGTAGCGCAGCCCGTCCATCTCGTACAGGCCGTTGAACTTGCCGCAGCTCAGGTAGAGCCAGTGCGACCGCTCCCCGCCGAGCTGCTGACGCTCCGTCAAGCGGGTGACGTGGGCCCGGATCGCGCCGTGGTCGGCGACCAGGTGGCGGCCCGGCTCCAGCAGGAAGTCCAGCGGCCCGGCGGAGACCTCGCGCAGGTACTCCATCCCCTCCCGGATCACCGCGAACATCTTGTCGACCGGGGGCTGGAGCGGGTGGCCGAGCCGGTCGAGCACGCCGAGCGCGGGCAGGCCGCCACCGAGGTTGACGTGCTGCAGCAGGATCCCTTGCCGGGCGGTCTCCTCGATCACCACGGCGAGCGTGTCCAGCGCGCTCTGCCAGGCCTCGACGGTGAGTTGCTGCGAGCCGACGTGCACCGACAGCCCGGCCGGGATCAGCCCGGCGTCCCGGGCCGCGGTCAGCACCCGGACGGCGTCCTCGGGCGAGCAGCCGAACTTGCGGCTCAGCCCCCACAGGGCGCCCTCGCCGGTGGTGGCGAGCCGGCAGAACACCCGGGCGCCGGGCGCGTGTTCGGCGAGCGCGGCGACGTCGGCCAGGCTGTCGGTGGCGAAGTCGCGCACACCGAGCCGGTACGCCTCGGCGATCTGCCGGTCGGACTTCACCGTGTTGCCGTAGTGGATCCGTCCGACCGGCACGCCGGTGCGCAGCGCCTGGGTGATCTCCTGCGGCCCGGCCGCGTCGAATCCGGCGCCCCGGGCGGCCAGGCAGTCGAGCACCTCGTCCACCGGGCAGGCCTTCATCGCGAACCGGACGTCGATGCCGGGCAGTTCGCTCAGCAGGGCGTCGTACTGGGCCTCGATGCCGTCGAGGTCGAAGATGATCCGGTCGTCCTCGGCGGCGGCGAGGGCGGCGCGCAGGCGTCCGTCGTCAGGCATGGGCGGCGCTCCGGCCGGCCCCGGCCGGGGAGCCGGGCGGGAGGGGTGCGAGGGGCGGGGTGGCGCGGGCCGCGCGGACCAGCGGCGTCCAGGCGTCGACGAGCAGCGCGAAGGCCTCGATGTCGGCCTGCGCCTCGTCCAGCAGCCGGGCGCGCAGCGGTGCCAGGTGGTCGGCGAACGTGGCGTACCGGCCGCCGAGTCCGCGGTAGGCGCGGTCGAGGACGGCCAGCCGGCGGTGGTTCTCGGAGCGGTCCGCCCCGGCCGCCCGCCGGGCGGCCCGGGCGACCGTCGCGGGGCGCAGGTGGTGCTCCGCGTCGAGCAGCGACCCGCCCGCCTCCTCCAGCGCGTCGTACACCGGGTAGAGGTAGAGCATCGACAGCAGGAACTTGGTGTACCGCAGCTGGTAGGCGGTGAACCCGGCGTCGGTGCGCCGTTCGGGCGTGTAGTGGTTGATGACGTTGCGGTTGTGGGTGACCCCGGGCAGTCCGGCGTGCAGCACCAGGTGGTGCAGCAGGTAGTCGCTGCCGATGGTGTCGGTCGCGGGCGGCAGCGGCACCCGCTCGTACACCTCGCGGTCCAGGGCGATGTTGCACATGTCTATCCGCCAGATGTCGGGCAGGTCGAGCACCGCGCGGTCGTGCGTGAACGGGTCGGTGCCGCTGCCGACGAAGGAGTCCGCGACCAGTTCGCGGCGCTCCTCGGCGGTGGAGCCGGTGCGCGCCCACAGGCCGACGACCTCCTCGTAGCACGCCGGGTCGAGTGCGCGGATCTCGCCGAGGTCGACGGAGAGTTCACCGACGAAGGAGCTGCCGACCAGCGCGACGGGCTTCTGCGCGTGCACCGGGTCGAGGGTGTGGTGGGTGACGCCGGGCGCGGCGTCGGCGGCCCGCCGGCCGATCGAGCGCAGTTCGTGGTGGACCGGGTACACCGGTTCGCCGTTCAGCCGCTGGTAGGCGCTGTCGGAGTCGCGGCGGTGCACGGAGGAGCAGCCGAGGGCGGCGGCGAGCAGGAACGCCCGGTTGGTGCAGGCGCCGTAGGAGACGGCGTCCGGCAGCATCAGTCCGAGCAAGCGGTCGGCGTCGGCGGCGGCGGCCAGGGCCGGATCCTCGGCGCGGGCCCGGTCGATCGCGGCGCGCAGGAAGGCGCGCTGCTGCTCCTCGTCGAGGTGGTGGACGAGGACGCCGGGGGTCGCGGGCAGCTCGGCGACCGCCTTGGCGTGCTCGATGCGGTCCGCGGCCTCCGCCGAGTCGAGGATCAGCAGATGGACCCGGACGCCGAACTCGCGGGCGGCCCAGACGGCTTCCTCGCCGACGGCGGTGATGGCCGGGGTGCAGAACCGGTTGGTGGGCAGCGCGAGGCAGATGTCGCGCACGGTGGTCCCCCCGCTCACGCCTCGCCGCCCTCGGTGGCCTCGGCGGTTCCGGCCGCCCGAGTGGCGTCACCGGGATCGGCCCCGGCGCTGCGCCAGGCCGCCAGGCCGAGCAACTTGGCTCCGAGATCGGTGAGTTCGGCCGGGCCGTAGCGCAAGGACTCGTGCTCGCGGTGGTCACCGACCAGGGTGCGGTTCCAGGTCGGCGTGGAGAGGTGCCGCCAGGAGTCGACGCGCGACTCCCGGAGCTCGCGGTGCTCCTCCAGCGCGGGCATCATCGACAGGTACTGGACCGAGCGCACCCCGCTCGCGGAGGTGTTGGCGGCGACCCCGTGGGCCAGCATGCCGTTCCAGATCAGCAGGTCGCCCGCCTTCAACTCGGGCCGCACGACCGGGTATTCGGTGCGGTCGACGGCCGGGCGGATCGGGTCGCGGCCGGCCGGCTGGGCGGCCTGCCAGGTGTTGAACCGGCGGAACAGCTCCGGGTTGCACTGGAAGCCGCCGTGGTCGGGCTCGGTGTCGGTGAGCGCGATGATGCCCTGGACACGCTGCGGGAGCATGCCGGCCGTGGAGTCGACGTCCCAGTGCAGTTCGATGTCGAAGCCCTCGTCGGTGGGCTCGATCAGCGCGCGGTCGCGGTTCCCGGTGTTCGGCGGGTTGAGGTTGAGCCGGTCGAGGGTGACCCAGAGCTCCTCGCAGTCCCAGACGTCCACGAACGCGTCGTAGACCCGCCGGGTCTGCCGGCTGTCCCAGATGAGCTGGTGTTGGTAGGCCTCGACGAAGCCGTAGATGTGCAGGTGGCGGTCCAGCTCGTCGCGGAACTCCCGCTCCTCGTACCAGGTTTCCGGGCGCTCGGGGTCGAGCCCCTGGAACTCCCAGGCGAAGTCGAGCAGCTTGCGGGCGGCCTCGGCGGGGATCGCCTCGGGAACGACGACGTAGCCGTAGGTCTGCCAGAAGGTGAACTGCTCCTCGGACAGCACGCGCAGCGGGCGCTGCTTGCGGATGTCCTTCAGCGCGGTGGCGGCGAGGTAGGACTCGCCGTCGTTGCTGAAGTAGGGGCGTTCCGAAGCGGCCCGGAAGAGGTACCCGTCGGGCTTCGGCATCTCACTCCAAGTTCGGGTCGGGGCGTCGGGTCGGTCGGTGGCCGTGCGCCGGGTGGAGGGACGGGCCTCGGGGCACGGCGGTGCGGGGCCGTGGCCCCGGGGGAGTGGTGGGACGGGAAAGGGATTTCCGTCCGGCAAGGAGTGCCGCCGACTGTTCCGGCCTCGTCAAATGCGGTGTGCCCCTACGGTGGACTAGACCAACTTCCGGTGTCAACCCTCTGCGGGCGAACCCCTTCTGGCGCACCGTCGGTCGGTGGACGACCGGCCGTGACCTGCGCCGGAGCCCGCAGGGCGGGTGATCGGGGCGGTCCGGCCGAAGGGGCGGTGCGACTGCCTCCCGGGGTCCTCGTTCGCTGCCCGAAAGGGCAGTCGAGGGGGGGGCTCCGATGCCGGTCCGACGCACCTTCGGGATGCGGCCGGGGCAATCCCCCCCCGGGGCTCGACGGTGGTGCGGCGGCGGGGAGGGGGCGAATCCGGGAGCTGCCGTGGAGGTCGGGTGCGGGGCCGCCTGCCGAGGGCGACGAGCGCTTCACCGCCGGCGCCGCAGCTCCGGCGGCTGCGCCTCGTGGGCCGGGAGCGCCGGGCCCCGTCGCGCACGGTGCGTCGCGGGGCGGCTCCACCGCACCGGCGGTGCAGGGCCTGCGCTGAACCGAGGAGCGCGGTCGGCCCCCTCCCCTTCCGCCCGTCGGGGAGGGGGAGGGGGAGGGGGCCGCCGGGGATCAGAGCGCGACGGTCCTCAGGTAGGAGCCGTCGCCGCGGATCCCGGCGAGCAGCAGGGCGTGGCCGCCCGGGGCGACGGCGGCGGCCGAGACGCCGTCCAGGCCGAAGCCGGTGAGCGTCTCGCCCGGCAGGTTGGCGTCGGTGGCGGTGTCGTAGGCGAGTACCGAGGCCTGCGGCGTCCAGCTGTCCTTGAGCAGGTAGAGGCGCCCGCCGTCCGGGCTCACCGCCACGTAGTGGAGGTCGGCCGGCGCGTTGGCGAAGGTGAAGACCGGCCGTGCGACGTCGGTGACGGTGTTGACGGCGTACCCGGTGCCGGCGGAGGCCTGCGCGCCGAGCGCGTACACCCGCAGGCCGTCCGGCGAGGCGGCCAACTCGGTCGCGGCGCCGAGCCGCTCGACGGGGCGCAGCACGGTCGGGACCGGCGTGGTGGTGTCGAGGTGCTCGACGCCGAGGTCGGTGGCGGCGTACGCCGCGGCGCCGCCCGCCTGGAGCGCGAGCCCGTTCACGCCGTGGCCGCGCAGCGGCAGGGCGCCGGTGAACGCGCCCCGGTCGGCGGCGAACACCAGGATCCGGCCGGGCAGCACGCCCTGGCCGTCGGCGGCCGGGCCGTTCTGGCCGGCGTAGACCTTCGACCCGTCCGGGCTCACCGCCAGCCCGGTGAGCGCCCCCGGCGCCCAGCCGGCCGGGCGGGTCTGGTCCGGCGCCGGGGTGCTGGAGAGCACGGTGCCGGCGGCCGTGTCCACCGTCACCAGCCGGTCCGCCACGACGACGTGGAGCCGCCGGCCGTCCTGGCTGACCACGGGCTTCCCGGCGGTGCCGTCCTCGGCCAGCGGCAGTTCGGCGACGACCGCGCCGGTGCGCAGGTCCACCGTCCGCAGCACGACCGGCGTGCGGGGGCCGGAGCGGTCGGCCGCGACGACGTACGCCTTCGTTCCCTCCGGGCTGACGGCCAGCCCGAGCGCCCGCCAGCCGACGGCAGTGGCGCCGGCGCTGCTCGGGGCGGCTCCCGCTGCCGGGCCGGCGGCGGCTGCCCCGGCGCCGGCCCCGGTCAGCAGGAGTGCCGCGGCTGCCGCCAGCGATCCGGTCCAACGGGCCTTACGTGCACGCGAATTCATGATTCCCCACTCTGTGGTCTAGACCTCATGTCGTGGTGCGAGGGCAACGCTAGGGCACCCGGGCCGCCGTGCCGCGTCGGTTTTTGGACCTTGTGGAGGCGGGGTGGGCCGGTCTTGTTCCCGGTTCGGCCATAGGTTCGGCCTATGGGGTCATAGATCGCCACCACCTACAGTGGCAAGGTCCGGCCGGGTTGGGTGGGAGTGGGTCACCCTCGCCCGTCCGCCCCGACCGGACCGGGCTCCGCCCTGTTCCGGCCCGGTTCCGCCCTGTTCCGCCCTGTTTCGTTCGTTCACGTTCGGAGGATCGCCCCGCCATGACCCGCCCGATCCGCGTCGCGATCGTCGGCGCCGGCCCCGCCGGCATCTACGCCGCCGACGCCCTGCTGAAGTCCGACGCTGCCCAGCAGCCCGGGGTCTCCATCGACCTCTTCGAGCGGATGCCCGCGCCGTTCGGACTGATCCGGTACGGCGTGGCGCCCGACCACCCGCGGATCAAGGGGATCATCACCGCGCTCCACCAGGTGCTGGACAAGCCGCAGATACGTTTGTTCGGCAACGTCGACTACCCGTCCGACCTCACGCTGGACGACCTGCACCGCTTCTACGACGCCGTGGTCTTCTCCACCGGCGCGATGGCCGACCGCGCGCTCGACATCCCCGGTGTCGGGCTCGACGGCTCCTACGGCGCCGCCGACTTCGTCTCCTGGTACGACGGCCACCCCGACGTGCCGCGCACCTGGCCGCTGGAGGCCGAGAAGGTCGCCGTGCTCGGCGCCGGCAACGTCGCCCTGGACGTCGCCCGCATCCTCGCCAAGACTGCGGACGAGCTGCTGCCCACCGAGATCCCGCCGAACGTGTACGAGGGCCTCAAGCGCAACCGGGCCCTGGAGGTGCACGTCTTCGGCCGCCGCGGCCCGGCCCAGGCCAAGTTCAGCCCGATGGAGCTGCGCGAGCTCGACCACTCGCCGAACATCGAGGTGATCGTCAACCCCGAGGACATCGAGTACGACGACGGCTCGATCGCCGAGCGGCGTGGCGCCAAGCACGTCGACATGGTCGCCTCGACCATCGAGAACTGGGCCATCCGCGACGTCGGCGACCGCCCGCACCGGCTCTACCTGCACTTCTTCGAGTCCCCGGTGGAGGTGCTGGGCGAGGACGGCCGGGTGAGCGGGCTGCGCACCGAGCGCACCGAGCTCGACGGCACCGGCAACGTGCGCGGCACCGGCCGGTTCACCGACTGGGACGTGCAGTCCGTCTACCGGGCGATCGGCTACTACTCCGACGAGCTGCCCAAGCTGCCGTTCGACCCGGTCTCCGGCACCGTCCCCAACGCGGCCGGCCGGGTGCTCGCCGCCGACGGCTCGCACCAGGAGGCCGTCTACGTGACCGGCTGGATCAAGCGCGGGCCGGTCGGCCTCATCGGGCACACCAAGGGTGACGCCAACGAGACCGTCGCCTGCCTGCTCGCCGACCACACCGAGGGCCGGCTGCCCGGCGCCGTGGAGCCCGAGCCGCAGGCGGTCGTCGCCCACCTGGAGGACCGCGGGGTGCGGTTCACCACCTGGCAGGGCTGGCACGAACTCGACGCCCACGAGCGCGCGCTGGGCGCGGCCGAGGGGCGCGAGCGGGTCAAGGTGGTGGAGCGGGACGAGATGCTCCGGCGCAGCGGGGCCTGACCGGCTCCGTCACCGCGCGACGGGCGGCGGGGCGAGGACGAGCGGCCACGCGTCCTCACCGGCCGGCACCTCGTCCGGGGCGAGCCCCGCTCCGGCGGTGAACACGGCGGTCGCGTCGTCGGCCCGGGCCCAGAGCTCCGGGTCGACCGACGCGTCCGCGCGCAGCACCACCACCGCTTCGGGCTCGGCGGACGAGCGCTCCGGGAAGGCCTCCGGATCGGCACCGATCTGCTGCAGGGTGAAGGGGTACGCCGCCACCTCGACGGTCAGCCGCCCACCGTCGAGCGTGTGCTCCGCCCAGCCGTCGGTGGGCAGCAGGAAGAACGCGCCGTCCCCCTCGTAGCCGTACGAGCCCAGCTCGGCGACGGCCCGCTCCCCGGGCGGGCCGTCCGGGTCGACGATCAGCACCACCACGGGCGCGTCCGGGTCGTCGGGGTTGACGCCGCTGCGGACGTGGAGCCGGGCCACGGGCGACCTCCGGTCGGGCTGGAGCGGGCGGGACGGGCGACACGTTAGCGGGTGCCTACGACAGGCCGCGGCGTGGGTGGTTGTCCGGCGTATCGGTCGACATGGGCGCGACTCTAGCGGCCGGACGATGCGTCCGACAGAAGAGGCGCGCGCTCCGGATCGTGCGCCCCGCCGGCGCTCCGGGCTCCCGGCTCCGGGCTCCGGGCTCCGGGCTCCCGGCTCCGGGCTCCCGCTTCCGGTCCCCGGTGCTAGGCGGACGCCGGGGTGGTGAGGGTGGCCGGGTCGGTGTTGGCGCCGCACAGGACGACGCAGACCCGTTCGTCGGCGGCGGGGCGGTAGCCGTGGGCGTCGTCCGGCCCGTCGGGCAGGGCGGCGAGGGCGGTGGCGGCGCCGTGCTCGACCGCGATCCGGCGCTCCTCCCAGAGCGCCCGCCGGGCCCGGACGATCGCCGCGTCCGGGACGAGCACGGAACGCACGCCGTCGTGGCGCGTCGCGTCCACGGCGAGGGAGGTGGCACGGCGGGCGCCGAGGGAGTCGGCGGCCACCGAGTCGACCGCGACGTCCACCGGCGCGCCCGCCGCGACGGCGGCGTGCAGCGCGCGGGAGCCCTCCGGCTCGACCGCCACCACCCGGACGCCGTGCTCCCGGGCGGCCGCGGCCACCCCCGCGAACAGCCCGCCGCCGCCCACCGCGACCAGCACCGTGTCCAGCCCGGGCAGCCGCTCGTGGATCTCCTCCAGCAGGGTGCCCGCGCCCGCCGCGATCAGCGGGTGGTCGTAGGCGTGGCTCGCCAGCGCGCCGCTCGCGGCGGCGAACTCCTCGCAGGCGGCCAGCGCCTCGGCGTACTCCGCGCCGACCAGCCGGACGTCCGCCCCGTAGGAGCGCAGCCGGGCGACCTTCACGCCCGGCGCGTCGGCGGGCAGGAACACGGTGGCCCGCACGCCCTGCTGCCGCGCCGCCCACGCGCACGCCAGCCCGGCGTTGCCACCGGAGGCGATGGTGACCCCGGCCTCCGGGAGCGATCCGGCCTCCCGGTGGGCCTGGAGGAAGTTCTGTGCCCCGCGCGCCTTGAACGAGCCGGTGTGCTGCAGGTACTCCAGGGCCAGCCACCGCCGGTCGTCCCCGTCCCCGCCCCCGTCCCCGTCCCCGCCCGGCGCGAGCGCCACGGGCCGCACGCGCCCCGCGATCCGCTCCGCGGCCGCCCGGATGTCGTCGTAGCCGAGCTCGTGCCTCATCGCGCGCCGCCTCCACGTCCACGTCCACGTCCCGCCGTGTTCGCACGGCGTCCCGTGCGTACCGTACGAAACACCGGCCCGGCCCGCCAAGGTGGTGGAACCGGTGCCCCGCCTGGGAGCATCACCACCATCGACCGTACGAGAACGAGGAACGGAGACGGGCGACATGATCGGAGCGGTGCTGATCGGCATCCTGGCCCTCACCATCGGGGGCTGCGTCTGCGTGGTGTGGGCCGACCGCGGCGGCCCCCGCTGGACCCGGGCCGTGGCGGCCGCCACCGTCGGCGCCGGGCGGGCCGTGCGCAGCTACCAGAAGGCCCAGCGCCGTCAGGTGAGCAGCGGTGGCGACGGATCCGGCGACGGGGGCTGACGGGTGGCGGTGACCGGTCTGCTCAGAGCCGGCCCTCGATCCGCTCCAGGCGCATGCCGACCGTCCGCCAGAGCCAGACCACCGAGAGCGGCAGGGTCACCAGCCCGACGCCGACCGCGTCGCGCATCCGACCGCCCGTGACGGCCGCGCAGTGGGTGTACTCCCGGCCCCCGCGGTACTCGTAGAACATCGGCGAGCCGCAGTCCACCGCGGTGCCGTCCGGGAACTCGTGCGTGGCCGGGACGAAGGCGAGCCCGACCGCCCACAGCCACGCGCCGAGCGCCAGCAGTCCCAGCAGGTGCACGCCCCGGCCCCACGCGCCCTCGGCCCGCCGCCACGCCCGCGCGTCGCGCTCCCGCAGGAGCGCCCCGATCTCCCCGTTCTCCATGCCCGTTCCCCCCGGTTCCCGTGCGATCGACGACCGGGGAGAGCATCCCAGGTCCGCTCTCCCCGGCTGTCGACGGGGTCGGGATCAGAAGTCGAAGAACGCGCCGGTGGTGCGCAGCAGGACGCAGTGGTTGCCGTAGGTGTGCTGGAAGGCGATCCGCCGGCCCTGGTAGGTGCCGGTGGCGGTGACGGTGTAGGGGTCGTACAGGTCGGTGCAGACGCCGGGATCGACGTCCAGCCGCGAGAGGTCGCCGTCGACGGAGTCGAGCAGCCGGCAGGCGGTGAACGGGTCGGGGTGGGTGGTGACGGCGTCCGGCGGGCAGCCGAGGGTGACGACGTGCGGCGTGCCGGCGGCGGGTGTCGGGCCGTGCGCCACCGTGAGCCGCAGACCGGCGACGGGGACGGGGGTGATGGCGTGGGCGGTGCCCGCGAGGCCTGGGGTGAACAGGGCGGTCGCGAGGAGGGCGAGGGCTCGGGTCGTCTTCACGCCCGGCGCAACGACCTTCCGGGGGGCAGGTCACGGCCGGTGGAGGCGCCGGAGTGGGAAGTCGGCGGGGCCGACTTCCCGAGTGATCGGCGGATTTCGGTGCGATGTTGCATTCGGGTCGACAACACGTGATCGGTTGGCACAGAGTCGGTTCATGGCTGATCCGTCTTCGTCCTTGTTCCCGGCCTCCTACGCGTGGCGCGCGGCGACCGTCGCCGACGCCCCCGCGATCTACGAGCTGGTCGCCGCCCGCGAGCGCGAGGTCCTGGGCTGTCCGGACACCGAACCCGACCGCATCGCCGCGGACCTCACCCTGCCCGGCCTCGACCCGGCCCTCGACACGGTGCTGGTGTACGACGCGGCGGAGCGCCTCGCCGGCCGGGCCTGGGTGCACGGCGGCCGGCGCAGTGCGGTGGACGTCCACCCCGAGCACCGGGGGAGGGGGTTGGGGAGCGCCCTGCTGGGCTGGGCCGAGGCGCGGGCACGGCAGATGGGTGGTGAACGGCTCAGCCAGACGGTCTCGGACGGCGATCGGGGGGCGGTGGAACTGTTGCGCGCGCGGGGGTACGAGCCGTTCGTCACCCAGTGGCTGCTGGAGATCGAGATGACCGACGAACCCGTGGTGGCCGGTCCGCCGCCCGGGATCACGCTGCGCTGCTTCCGGCCCGGTGACGAGCGGGCCGCGTACCGGCTCACCGAGGACGCGTTCGACGAGTGGCAGAAGCGGCGGAAGTCCTACGAGGAGTGGGCCCGGCACACGGTCGAGCTGGACTCGTTCGCGCCGGAGCTCTCGCAGGTGGCGTTCGCGGGCGGCGAGATGGTCGGCGCCGTGCTGGCGCTGGACGTCCCGGACACCGGGGAGGGGTACGTCGAGCGGGTCGCGGTCCGGAGGGACCACCGCAACCGGGGGATCGCCCGCACGCTGCTGCAGGCGTCGTTCCGGGCGTTCTACCGCGAGGGCCGCCGCACGTGCACGTTGTGGACGCACTCGGAGACGGGGGCGCTGTCGCTGTACCAGCGGGTGGGCATGACGGTCCGTCGGAGCTCCGCGGTGTACGGCAAGGCGCTCGGCGTCGAGTAGGGCGGACCGGTGGGGGAGTGGGGAGTGGGGGGGGGCGGCGTACCCCACCGCGGGTCGGTGGGACAGGCGGCCGCCCCCGGGGGGGGGGGGGGCGGCGGGGGGGGCAAGGGGGAGGGGCGCGGG
>NZ_JBHYUU010000095.1:17873-31799 GCF_042749955.1 Kitasatospora sp. NPDC059462
CTCCTGCTCCCCGGGGTTTTCGGCCTCGGCTCGCGGCGCGTAGGGGGGCGCCGGGGGGGGGTTGTGTGATGGGGGGGGTCCCCACTCCCCACTCCGGGCCGGGGCGGTCAGGCGGTGAAGTCGGGGGAGCGGGATTCGACGGCCTTGACGAAGGCGGCCCACTCGGCGTGGTCGAAGGCGAGGTGGGGCCGGTCGGGGTTCTTGTCGTCGCCGAGCCAGACGTCGCCGTTGGGGAAGCGGGCGATGATCACGCAGTCGCCGTTGCCTTCGGCGGAGAAAGGGGACTTGGACCACTCGGCGTCGGCCGGGTTGTGGGCGTAGGGGTCGTGCTTGTTGCTCACGTCAGCTCTTCCAGCTTGCGTTCGAGGGCGGCGATGGTCTCTTCCGGCGACAGCGCGAACTGCTCGACGCGCACGAAGGTTCTCTCGGCTCGCTTGACGTCGCGTCCCGTTCTCCTGGGGAGCATACCGCCGATGGCCTCCACGAAGACGAAGCCTTCGGAGTGGTCGTCAGGGAACCGCATCAGGGTGATTCCTGAGGCAAGAACCCCAGGCCGGCCGGCATTCAGCGGCACCATGCGCAGGGTGACGTTCGGATAGTCGGCGACCTCGATCGCGTGTCGGATCTGGTCGGCCAGTACCGCCTGGTCGCCCGCGATGAGCAGCGCGACTTCACCGAAGTAGGCCTGGAAGTCGAGCCGGGGTTCCTCGGTCAGCCTGCGTTGGCGGAGCACGCGAACCTCGGCTCCGGCCTCGACGAGTTCGTCGTTGGGCGCGTCGACGCCCGCTGCGATCATCTCGCGCGCGTAGCCCTCGGTCTGGACGAGACCGGGGAACGCCGACGGGAAGTAGTTCAGTATGTGCGAGGCATCGGCTTCCAGCGCCAGGTACTCGGCGAAGGCCGGCGTGATGGTCTCGGCGTAGTCCAGGTCGCGCCACCACTGCTTGGGCGGGCCGTCCCCGAGCAGGCTCTCCAGATCCTCGCGATCCTGGCCCGTGACACCGGCATGGTCGAGCAGCTTGGTGAGGTCGGCGCGGCTGATCGGCTGCTGAGCCCGTTCGATTCTGCTCAGTCGACCGGGGCTCCAGCCCCTCAGGCCCGCCGTCATGTCGACGAGGGTCCTGTTGTTCTCCAGCCGCCAGGCGCGCAGCTCGTCGCCGAGGCGGATCTGCCTGATCGCCGACAGTTGCTTGCTCAAGTGGCGCTCCTCCCTTCGGGTATGGAGGTCCAGTCTCACCAGACCGGGGGCGCGCGCTCAAGTCCGTTCCAAGATCAATTAATTTCTTCGAGCAATGATGTTGCAGTTTCGATTTTGGATGCCCCACACTCAACGTGACCGAACGGACACGCTCCCGAAGGGGCCTCGCCATGTCCACCTTCCACAGACCCGCCCTCCGCACCTGGGAGGCCTCCCTCACCGAGCACGGGACCTCGGTGCGGGCCGCTCGCCGCCACGTCCGCGACCAGCTCACCTCCTGGGGCTGGGCCGGGGACCGGGTGGACGACCTCGTCCTCATCGCCTCCGAACTGGTCACCAACGCCGTCGTGCACGCCTGCCACGGGCACGGCGAAGTCCGGCTCTACCTCCAGGAGTTCGACGGCGACTGCCGGCTCGAAGTCTGGGACCCGCGCTACGACCTCCCGCTCCAGGAGCGCCGGCCGCGCCGCTTCAACGAAGGCGGCCGCGGCATCGACCTGGTCCGCCAACTCGCCTTGGACTTCGGCGTCATCGCCCGCCGGGGTTGCGGCAAGCGCGTGTGGGTGCGGGTGCTGCTCGACAGCCGCTGCCCTCCGTGACCGCCTCCGCTCATCCGACCGCCGTGACGGGGGTGTGTCACGCTGGTGGGTGGGGCTGTGCCGGTGCACGACCGAGGTCGGGAGGCTCGTGATGGCCGAGATCAGGGTGAACGGGGTGGCGCTGTACTACGAGACCCGGGGCGCCGGGCCGGGGCTGGTGCTGGTGCACGGGTCGTGGACCGACGCCGACAGCTGGGCACGCGTCCTGCCGGGGCTCGCCGAGGAGACCACCGCCGTCGCCTACGACCGGCGCGGGCACAGCCGCAGCGAGGACCTCCTCACCCAGGGTTCCGTGTACGAGGACGCCGCCGACCTCGCCGCGCTGATCGTCGGCCTGGGCCTCGCCCCCGCCTACGTCTGCGGCGACGCCTACGGCGGCCTGATCGCCCTGCGCCTCGCCGCCGCCCGCCCCGACCTGCTGCGCGGCGTGGCCGTCCACGAACCGACCGCCACCGGAACCCTGCTCGCCGACCCGGAGCTGCGCCCCCTCGGCGTCGCCTTCGCCGAACGGATCTCCGCCGTCCGCGAGCTCCTCGAACAGGCCGAATCGGCGTCCGCCGCCGAGCGCTACGTCGACACCGTCGCCTTCGGCCCGGGGGCGTGGGAACAGCTCCCCGCGCCGGTCCGCCACACCTACATCCGCAACGCGCCGACGTACCTGGACGAGTTGCGCGACCCGGACGCCCTCGACCTGGACCTCACCGCCCTCAACCGCTTCACCGAGCGCGTCCTCCTCACCCAGAGCGACGACAGCGAGCCGATGTACGGCGAGATCCTCGACCTGATCGACCTCTCGCTCCCCAAGCCCGAGCGCCACGTCTACCCGCACGCCGGTCACGCTCCGCATCTGTCCGAACCCGAGCAATGGGTCCGCACCACCCTCCCGCGCGCCCTGGGGTGAGGCGCACACAGGGGGCGTGAAATTTTCGGCGCGCGCCTGCTGACGCTCGTTAGAGTCCCGGTGTGATCATCAACGACGCGGCCCGCCTGGGGGCCGAAGCCGCCCGCCGCCTGCGGGAGGCGAACTGCTGCACCATCGCGCCCGGACTCACCGACGAGGAGTTCGACCGCATCGAGGCCGCGTACGGTTTCCGCTTCGCCGACGACCACCGGGCGTTCCTGGCGGCGGGCCTGCCGGTCGCCTCGCCCCCGCAGGACGGCGCCACCTGGAAGCAGCCCTGGCCGGACTGGCGCGACGGCGACCCCGACGACCTGCGCCACCGCCTCGACTGGCCGGCCGACGGCGTGCTGTCCTCGGTCGGCCACGGCTACTGGCACGAGTCCTGGGGCGAGCGGCCCGCCGACGCCTCCGCCGCCCGGTCGGTCGCCGAGGCCCGGCTGGCCGAGGTGCCCCGGCTCGTCCCGCTCTACGGGCACCGCTTCCTCCCGGCCGGCGGCGGGACGCACGGCCACCCGGTGCTGTCGGTCTGGGGAACGGACATCATCCACTACGGCGAGGACCTCGTGGACTACGTCCGCCGCGAGTTCGACGCCTCCTACGGCCTCCCGGCCGACTGGGACCCGGTGGCCACCGTCGCCTTCTGGCGCGACTTCGTCGAGTAGGCGGAGGCGGTCCCGCCGCTCAGGAGAAGCGGTTGAGGGTGTCGTGCCAGGTCGTGAGGGCCTGGGCGAGCTGGGTGGAGCCGGCGGCGGCCGTGGTGAGGGCGGCCATGGCGAGGCGGGCGCGGGTCAGGGCACGGGGGCGGCCGGGATCGTCGGCGGCTTCGGCGACATCGGCCACGTGGTCGAGGAGCCGGGCGCGCTGGTCCTCGGCGAAGGAACGGTCCTGCTGGACGGCGGCGGTGAGCTCCCGGAGGGCGGACGCGGTCTCGCGCCGGCCGTCGCGGTCGAGGGCGTCGATGGTGACGGCGATGTCCCGGACGGCTCCGGCGACCGCGAACTGGCTGTTGACCACCTCGCTGTTGATCGCGCCGACGTTGCCGTGGACGGTGACCGGCGCCGGCTGCGGGCCCTGGCCCGAGGCTTCGATGTGGTCGGGCATCTGCTTGTCCACCTTTTCGAGGTATTCCAGGCCGAGGGTGAGGTGGGCGCCGGCTACGGCCACCGGGTGGGGAACGGCCTGCCTGCGGCAGTACCGGAGCCCGTCGGTCAGCTGCCGCAGGCCTTGGCCGATCCGGGGGTTGGTCAGGCCGTGGTCCAGTACGGCGGTCGTCGCCCCGGCCCACGCCCGGATCGCGGGAACGATCGCGGGGGCGGTCGGCTGCCCGTCGGCCGCGGTGCGCCGCAGGGCGTGGCCGGCGGCGAGCTGTCCGGCGATCTCCTCGCGCAGGGCGCGGCCGACGATGCCGTCGCGGAGCCGTCCGTGGCGCGGCGGGTCCAGGGCTTCCGGGACGTCGAGGACCGGTTGCTCGACGGTCAGTCCGGAGTAGAGCTCGGCCAGCCACTGGGCCCGGTGGAGCGCGCCGGTGAGCGCGCGGTCGAAGTCCTCGCGGGTGAGGCGGCCGTGGCTCACCCGCGTGAGGCGTTCGCGGTCGGCGGCGGACGGTGCGAAGAGCGGCGCGCCGGGTGCCGATCCGCGAAAGGCGTACCGGTACCCGATGGCGTCGGCGCCGGGCGGGACGTGGCCTTCGACGCCCCACCGGCAGGCGATCCGGAGCGCGTTGACGGCTTCCGGCTTCGGCCGGCCCAGGAAACCGGTGGCGTTGCGGCGCAACGGCCGGAGCGCGTCGATGACCTCCCGCGCCTCCTGCGCGCGGGCCGCCATCAGCCCGTACAGCCGCCGGCGGACCAGCTCGTCCTCCTGCCGGAGGAACCGTCTGGCCGCGTCCCCCGCCCCCGCCTCCATGCCCGCCATGCCCGCCATGGTCCACCGCGCCGGAGTCCGCTGACAAGGGGCGCGGCCGACCGGACGGGCGGGCGTCCGGGCCCCGGGTCAGGCGCCGAGGGAGGTGCGGACGGCGTCGACGAGGTGGTCGGCGCGCGGGTCGCCGTGGCCGATCATGCGGTTGGCGGTGTAGGCGAAGGTGACGCCGAAGTGCGGGTCGGCGAAGGCGAACTGGCCGCCGGCGCCGTCGTTGCCGAAGCCGTGCGGGCCGAGCATCGGGCGGAAGGCGGGGGAGGGCAGGAGGAAGCCGGAGCCCCAGCGGCCGCCGAGGTCGAAACCCAGGAAGCCGGCGCCGGAGGAGACCTCGCGGGTGGCGTCGGCGACGGTCGCGGGCGTGAGCAGGGCCGGGGCGTCGTCGAGGCCGGTGACGGCGGCGGCGAGGAAGGCGGAGAGGCCGGTGGCGGAGGCGACGGCGCCCGCGCCGGGGAGCTCGATGGCGTGCAGCTCCGGGTCGTTCCAGCCGTGCGGCTCGTCGAGGCCGGGGAAGACCAGGGCGCCGTTCATCGTGACGATGCGGGTGAGCAGGTGCTCGGGGCCGGGCATCGGGCGGCGGCCGCCGGCCTCGGAGAGGCGGGCCAGGCGCGGGAGTTCGGCGGCGGGCAGGCCCAGCCAGGCGTCCAGGCCGAGCGGTTCGGCGAAGGTCTCGCGGACGTACGCGCCCGGGGTGAGGCCGGTGATCCGGCGGATCACCTCGCCGACCACGAAGCCGAACACGTGCCCGTGGTACTCGTACGTGGTGTCCGGCTCCCAGAGCGGCTCCTGCTCCTCGACCGCGCGGACGACCGGCGTCCAGGCGGCGATCTCCTCGAAGGTCAGGGTCGCGTCGAGGGCCGGGATGCCGGCGCGGTGGGCGAGCACCATGCGGGTGGTGACCGTCCGCTTGCCGCGGCGGGCGAACTCGGGCCAGTAGCGGGCGATCGGCGCGTCCAGGTCGAGGCGCCCCTGCTGGGCGAGCAGGTGGGCGGAGACGGAGACCAGGGCCTTGGCGCAGGAGAAGACCGGGACGACGGTGTCCGCCTGCCAGGGCCGGCCGGTGCGTTCGTCCGCGACGCCGCCCCACAGCTCGGCCACCTTGCGGCCGCCCACGTGGACGGTGACGGCGGCGCCGAGCTCGGGGAAGTCGGCGAAGTTGCGGGCGAAGGTGTCGGCGACCGCGCCGAAGCGCTCGTCGGCCCAGCCGTGGTGGTCGTGCTGCATGGCGGTGTCCGTCTCCCGGGTGCGTGATCGTCGACCGGGACACGGTAGGCGGTGGCCGGAGCGCGGGGGAAGCGATTAATGACGCGGTGTCACCCGGGGGCGGGCCGTGCCGCCGGGTTCAGGGCGGCGTCACCGGGGCCAGCACGGCCGTGATGACGCGGTCGAGCGAGCGGTCGAAGGCCGCGTCCGGGTCCGCGGACGGCGGCGCCGCGGTGGCGAACGCGGTGGTCAGGTGCGGGTACGCGCCGCTCGCGGCGGCGCGGCCGAGGTAACCGGCCAGTTCCGCCTGCCACTTGATGCCGGCCGCCGCCGTGCGCTCGTACTGCGCGTACTGGCAGACGAACCCGTTGAGCAGAGCGAGCGCCTCCAGGCGGGCGGTGCCGTCCAGGCCGCTGGGTTCGGTGACGGCCAGGAAGTGGTCGGTGTAGCGCAGGGCGTTGGGGCCGAGACCGGGGCGGGCGATCACCAGGCCCGCCACCCAGGGGTGCCGGCGCAGCGTGGCGAGCTGCTCGCGGGCGAGGCGGCGCAGGTCGGCGCGGCAGTCGCCGGTCGGGGTGAGGGCGGTGTAGTCGTACTCGCCGGCGACGGCGTCGAGCATGAGGTCGAGCAGGTGCTCCTTCTTCGGCACGTAGTTGTAGAGCGACATGGTGCCCGCGCCGAGCGCCGCGGCGACCCTGCGCATGGAGGCGGCGTCCAGGCCCTCCGCGTCGGCGATGGCGATGGCGGCGGCGGCGATCGACGTCCGGCTGTGGGCCGGGCGGGGGCCGCGGCCGGCGCGCTCGGGGCGCAGCCAGATCAGCTCGGGCGCCTCGCCCGGCTGTGGGGCGGGCTGTGGGGCGGGCTGTGGAACCGGCTGCTGAGCGGGGGCTGAGCTGCTGTTCGGGGACTCGCTGGACGGCATTGGTCGATCACCTCGGCTTCCCATCTTAGATACGTACGCCGTACGTAGTACGATGCGCTCGCAGGTGCTTCTACGTACGCTGTACCTAGTGAGGGGAGTGGGCAGAGCCATGCCCGACACCGTCCGGAACCATGCCGCCGCCACCGCCGTCGCCGTCGCTGTCGAGATGGCGGGCGTGGAGAAACGCTTCGGCACCACCCGCGCGCTGCGCGGCCTCGACCTGACCGTCCCGGCCGGCACCGTCTGCGGCCTGCTCGGCCCCAACGGCGCGGGCAAGACCACCGCCGTCCGCGTCCTCGCCACCCTGGTCGCCCCCGACCGCGGCACCGCCCGGGTGGCCGGCCACGACGTGGTCCGCGACCCCGACGCCGTCCGCCGCAGCATCGGCCTGGCCGGCCAGCACGCCGCCGTCGACGAGGGCCTCACCGGCCGGGACAACCTGCACCTCCTCGGCCGGCTGCACCACCTCGGCGCCCGCGGCGCCCGGGTCCGCGCGGGCGAACTCCTCGACCGCTTCGGGCTTGCGGAGGCCGCCGACCGCCTGGTCCGCGGCTACTCCGGCGGCATGCGGCGCCGGCTCGACCTCGTCGCCAGCCTGGTCACCGCCCCGCCGGTGCTCTTCCTCGACGAGCCCACCACCGGCCTCGACCCGCGCAGCCGGCAGCAGATCTGGGACGCGGTGCGGGAGTTGGCCGAGGCGGGCACCACCGTGCTGCTCACCACCCAATACCTGGAGGAGGCCGACCGGCTCGCCGACACCGTTGTGGTCGTCGACCACGGCGCCGCGATCGCCACCGGACCGCCGCGGCGGCTGAAGGCGTCGATCGGCACCCGGATCTCGGTCACCCTCGCCGACGCCGCCCAACTCGGCCGGGCCGCCGCCGTCCTGGCCGGGCTCACCGGCAGCGGTGACGTGCGGGTGGACCAGGACGAACGGACGGTCGAGGCGGTCTCCCGGCCCGGGGTGGAGGTGCTGCTGCCCGGCCTGGTGCGGGAGTTGGACGCGGTGGGGGTGGTCGCGCAGGACGCGGCGCTCAGGCCGCCCTCGCTGGACGACGTCTTCCTCGCGCTCACCGGGCACGGGAGCGTCACCGGCGCCACCGACACGCCCGCAGCCGATGCTGTCACCGCCGTCGATGCCGCCGCCGAAGCCGCCGGGAGGGCCGCCCGATGACCGCACCCGCGCGCCTGCTCACCGACACCTGGTCCTCGATGCTCCGCGTCCTGCTCGCCTACCGCCGTTCGCCCGGACTGCTGGCCGCCTCACTGGGCGTGCCCGTGGTGCTGGTGGTGGTGTTCGGCTACGTGTTCGGCAGCGCCATCGCCGTCCCCGGCGCGGGGAGCGGGCCGGGCGGTGCCACCGGCGGCTACCGGGAGTTCCTGATGCCCGGCCTGTTCGCGATGGTCGCCGTCAACGGCATCATGCCCACCATGGTCGGCGCCGCCCGCGACGTCGGGCGCGGCGTCACCGACCGGCTCCGCTCGATGCCGGTCTCCCGCACCGGCCTGCTGCTCGGCCAGACCCTCGCCGACCTGCTGGTCAGCCTGGTGGTGCTGGCCCTGCTGGCGGCGGTCGGACTGGCCGTCGGCTGGCGGATCCGTGGCGGACCCGGCGACGCCGCAGGCGCGTTCGGCCTGCTGCTGCTCTTCCGGTTCGCCATGACCTGGGTCGGCCTGCTGCTCGGCCTGGCCGTCGGCAAGGAGGAGGCGGCCGGGCAACTGGCCGTCGCGGTCTTCCCGTTGGCGATGGTCACCAATGCCTTCGTGCCCACCGGCGGGATGCCCGGCTGGCTGGCCGCGCTCGCCGACTGGAACCCGATGAGCGCCGTCGTCCAGGCCGGACGCGAGCTGTTCGGCAACCCGTCCGCCCCGGCCACCGCCTGGCCGATGCAGCACGCCGGCCCGGTCGCCCTGCTCTGGTGCGCGCTCCTGCTGCTGCTCTGCGGACCGCTCGCGGTGCGGAAGTTCGCCACCCACGGCACCCGCGGGCGCTGACCGCCCCCGTCCGTCCGACCCGCGTCCCATGGGGCGGAATGTGCTGGACAGCACGGCCGGTGCGGCTCAGGGTGGCTCCATGGAGTTCACCCACCTCGGCCGCACCGGCCTCACCGTCTCCCGACTCTGCCTGGGCACCATGAACTTCGGCCCGCACACCGAGGAGTCCGACGCCCACCTGATCATGGACAGCGCCCACGAACGGGGCATTAACTTCTTCGACACCTCCAACAGTTACGGCCGCAACGCCGAAGGCGGGCGGAGGGGTCGCACCGAGGAGATCATCGGGAGCTGGTTCGCCAAGGGCGACGGCCGCCGCGAGCGCACCGTGCTCGCCACCAAGGCCTACGCCCCGATGGGGGACTGGCCGAACGAGGGCCGGCTCTCCGCCCTGGCCATCCGCCGCGCCGTCGAGGCCAGCCTGCGCCGGCTCGGCACCGACCACATCGACCTCTACCAGATGCACCACATCGACCGGGACACGCCCTGGGAGGAGATCTGGCAGGCGATGGAGGTCCTGGTCGCCCAGGGCAAGATCATCTACGTCGGCTCCAGCAACTTCGCCGGCTGGCACATCGCCCAGGCCCAGGAGGCCGCCCGCAGCCGTCACTTCCTCGGCCTGGTCAGCGAGCAGTCCCTCTACAACCTGCTCGACCGCACCATCGAGCTGGAGGTCGTCCCCGCCGTCGAGCACTACGGCCTCGGCCTGCTCCCGTGGTCCCCGCTGCGCAGCGGCGTCCTCAGCGGAGCCCTGCGCAAGGAGCGCGAGGGCACCCTCGTCCGGGGCGCGATGACCCATGCCGGCGAGATCCTGGAGGCCAACCGGCCCCGCATCCAGGCCTATGAGGACCTCGCCGCCGAGATCGGCGAGCACCCGGCCGACCTCGCCCTCGCCTGGCTGCTCTCCCGCCCCGCCGTGACCGCCCCCATCGTCGGCCCGCGCACCCCCGCGCACCTCGACGCGGCCGTCCACGCGCTCGGCATCGAGCTCGACGACGAGGTCCTCGCCCGCCTCGACACCCTCTTCCCGGGCCACAGGCCGGCGCCGGAGGACTACGCCTGGTAGGGCCGGTGCCGACGTCCGCGCCTGTGTTCGTGCCCGTGCCCGCTCCTCGGCGGGTGCGGGTGCGGGTGCCGCTGTGCGCCGGGCGGAAACGACAAAGGCAACGAGGAGTTCCACTCGTTGCCACTCTCAACTTATAGCGCACGGGGGGCCTTGCGGCAAGGGGGTGGGGGAGGCGCAGAATCGTCGCCCTGAGCCGGGCCGGGGCGGAACGGCAGGATTCGCGGAGTCCATGGCGTTTCGCCCGGATCGGTGGATGCATCGGTGGATGCAGGGGAACGACGGAACGGGGTCTTCGGTGACGGACGTGATCGTGGTCGGCGGCGGGCCGACCGGTCTGATGCTGGCGTGTGAGCTGCGGCTGCACGGCGTCGACGTGGTCGTGCTGGAACGGCGCCCGGAGCGGGGCGGGGAGTCGCGCGGGCGCGGGTTGCACGCGCGCAGCGTGGAGATCATGGACCAGCGGGGGTTGCTGGAGCGCTTCCTCGCGGTGAGCGAGAAGTTCCAGGTGGGCGGGCTGTTCGGCGGTGTCATGGCGCCCTGGCCGGACAGCCTGGACACCGCCCACCCGTACGGACTGGCCACCCCGCAGGCGGTCACCGAACGCCTGCTGGAGGAGCGCGCCCTCGAACTCGGGACCGACATCAGGCGCGGGTACGAGGTCACCGCCCTGAGCCAGGACGCGGACGGCGTGAGCGTCGGCCTGGCGGACGGCACGCAGCTGCGCTCGCGCTACCTGGTCGGCTGCGACGGCGGGCGCAGCACGGTGCGCAAGGCGCTCGGTGTCGGCTTCCCCGGCGAGCCCTCCACGGTCGAGACGCTGATCGGCGACCTGGAACTGGCCGCGGACCCGGCCGAGGTGGCCGCCGTGGTGGAGCGGGTGCGCCGCACCGAACTGCGGTTCGGCGTGGCCCCCGACGTGGACGGCCGCCCGGGGGTCGCCCGGGTGATCGTGCCGGCGGCGGGCGTCGCCGAGGACCGGGCGACGCCGCCCACGCTGGAGGAGTTCAGGGAGCGGCTGCGGGCCGTCGCGGGCACCGACTTCGGCGCCCGCGCGGCGCACTGGCTCTCCCGCTTCGGTGACGCCACCCGCCAGGCCGAGCGCTACCGGGTCGGCCGGGTGCTGCTGGCCGGCGACGCCGCGCACATCCACCCGCCGACCGGCGGGCAGGGCCTCAACCTCGGTGTGCAGGACGCCTTCAACCTGGGGTGGAAGCTCGCCGCCGAGGTCGCCGGCCGGGCGCCGGAGGGCCTGCTGGACAGCTACCACGCCGAACGGCACCCGGTCGGTGCCCGCGTGCTGACGAACACCCGCGCGCAGATGACGCTGCTCGGCAGCGCGTCGGGGCCGACCGCGCTGCGGGAGCTGTTCACCCGGCTGATGGAGGTCGAGGAGGTGAACCGCTACGTGACCGGGATGATCACCGCCCTCGACATCCGGTACGACCTCGGTGGCGGTGACGGCGGTGACGGCGGTGACGGCGCAGGCGTCGACCACGAGCTCGTCGGCCGGCGCCTGCGCGACATCCGGCTGTCGGGGGACCGCCGCCTCTACGCGCTGATGCACCGCGGCCGGGGGCTGCTCCTCGACCGCACCGGCGGCCGGCTCGCGGCGGACGCCTGGGCCGACCGCGTCGACCACGTCACCGACCCCGGCGCGGAACTGGACGTCCCCGCCGTCCTGCTGCGCCCGGACGGCCACGTGGCGTGGGTCGGGGAGGACCGGCGGTCGTTGGAGGCCGCGCTGACCAGGTGGTGGGGAGCTCCGGCGCAGGGCCCGGCGGGAGGGTGATGCCGAGGCGGACGCCCTTCGGCCCGGGCGTTCGCCAACCCCGTTGGAGCGTACGGGACTTCACCTGCGCGAAGGGTTGACCGGCCCGGTGCGCGCTGGTGTAATCACCGCTTACATCGGCCTCTACCCGCGGGTAGCAAGCGCGGCGGGAGGGCCGGAGGGAGCCGACCGGCTGGGGGCAGACGTGTTCGCGAAACCGACTCCGGGCTTCACCACCGCGGCCGCGACGGGGGAGACCGTCGTCCTGCTCATCGGGATGCGGATCAACCGGTTCTGGGCCGTCCACCAGTGGCTGCCGGTGATGCTCGCGATGTTCCGGATGCTCCACGAGCTGGCCGGGGCCCCGGAGCGCGGGCTGCGCGGAAGGGTCCTGCTGACCGGCTCGCCGCGCACCTACTACGTGGTCCAGTACTGGGAGTCCAAGGAGAAGCTGTACCGGTACGCGGGCGCGCCGGACGCCTTCCACCACCGGGTGTGGAAGATCGCCAACCGGAAGCTCAAGGACGGCCGGCTGCGCGGGCGGGTCGGGCTCTGGCACGAGGCGTACGTCGTGCCGGAGGGGTCGTACGAGTGCGTGTACTTCGACATGCCGCCGTTCGGGCTCGCGGGTGCGACCGGGGTGCTGCCGGTGGAGAGCCGCGGGCGCAGCGCCAGGCAGCGGTTCGCCTTCCGTTCGGACGACGCGACGGCGGGGGCGGCGGGGGCGTCAGGGGCGGCGGGGGCGGCGGGGGCGGCGCACTGACCGGACCGGCGACCGACCGGGTGGGCAGGTCGCCGGGTGTCCGGGCCGGTGCGGACGGGCGGGTCGGGTAGCGTCACCGGCCGTGGAGGAGATCCGACCGTTCGCCGGCCCGCCGCCGCCCGGTCGCGCGCCGGCCGTACCGCCGCTGATCTGGTACGCCGCGTACGGCTCGAACATGCACGCCGAGCGGCTGGCCCGCTACCTGCACGGCGGGCGGCCCGCCGAGGGCGAGCGGGACTACCCCGGCTGCCGGGACGCCCGCCTGCCGGAGCGGTCGGCGACGGTGCGCCTGCCCGGGCTGCTCTACTTCGCCCTGGAGTCGCGGACCTGGGGCGGCGGGATGGCCTTCTACGACCCCCGTCGGCGCGGTTCCGCCCCGGCCCGGGCCTATCTGCTGACCATCGGGCAGTTCAGCGACATCGCCGCCCAGGAGATGGGCGACGGGCCGGGCGCCGACCTCGATCTGGCCGCCGTGCTGCGGACCGGCCGCGACCCGCAGGGGCCCGGCCGGTACCAGACCCTGGTGTGCCCCGGAACGCTGGACGACGTGCCCGTGGTGACCTTCACCGCCCCGTGGACGCTGGCCGAGGCCCGGCTGAACGCCCCGCGCGCCCGGTATCTGCGCAATCTCGCCGCCGGACTGACCGACGCGCACGGCTGGTCGCCGCGCCGCACGGCCGCCTATCTGAGCACCCGCCCGGGCGCCGCCGGGCACTGGACCGTCGACGCCCTGCTCGCCGCGCTCGCCGGGCGCACCGGAGGCTGACCCTCCGCAGCGGGTTCCGGCCGCCGAGCCATGACCATTCGTCATCCTCATTGCCCTATCGGCCAATTCGGTGGGCAATCGGCCGTTCGATGACGGATGATCGGCAGCGCGGGGCCGCTTCGACCGGGCGGCACCGGCCGAGCGGACGGGGGCAGGACGGCATGGAGGCGATGCGGGTCTTCGCACTGGTGGCGGCGACCGTCACCACCGGACTGACCTCCGGACTCTTCTACACCTACGCCTCGGTGACACCGGGGCTGCGCACCGCCGACAGCCTGGTCGTCGTCCAGGTGATGCAGCGGCTCAACGTGGCGGTCCTCAACGGGTGGTACCTGCTGGGCTTCGTCGGCACGCTGGTCTTCACCGGCCTGGCGGTCGTGCTGCACCTGCCGAGCGACGGGCACCGGGTGCTGCCGGCGGTGGTCGGGGCGCTGGTCTGCTACACCGGTTCCCTGGTGGCGACCAGGGTGGTCAACCTGCCGCTGAGCCAGGCGCTGGCGGAGGCGGGCGAGCCGGGCCGGCCGGAGTACGCGGAGCCGGACGCCCCGTCCGGGGCCCGGCGGATGCGGTGGAGCGCGGCGCGGGCGCTGCTGTCCACGGCGGCGCTCGGCTGCCTCTGCTGGGCACTGGTGATGCACAGCAACGTCGGGCCGAACTGAGGCCGGACCGGGGCCCGCGGGGCGGGCGGCGTCCGGGGAAGCGTCGGCCGCGGCCTCCCCGGCCGGGGAGGCGCCGACGCCGTGGCGACGGTGTTTCAGCCCGCCGCCAGCACCACCGTGGTCGGCCCGGGCGCACTCGCCGCAGCGTCTCCCGCCACCGCCTCCCCGG